>DATGLJ010000001.1:0-14046 GCA_035294185.1 Occallatibacter sp.
CGCGCGGATGTGCACCAGCAGTGCCTCATCTGTCATGTGACGCCGTCGCGCAATCTGCGCCCGCCGCAATCGATGTTGGTGATAGCCCGTGGTGCTGACGCCAAGCACGCGGCACTGCACACAGACCGGCCAGACAAAACGATGCTGATCAATAAAGGCGAACCTCACTTCTGGCCCTTTGCAAAGAACGCCGTGGCTTTTCCCAGGATGTCGCGCTCCATCGTCACCCGCGCCAACTCCGCGCGCAAGCGCCGGATCTCCATCTGCTCGGCTGTCAGTTCGGCGCTCCGCCCCGAGCCGCGCAGCTTCCCACTCCGATGGGCCTTCACCCAGTTCGCCAATGTCTGCTCGACTACGCCCAACGAGCGCGCAGCCTCTGAAACGCGCTGGCCCGACTCCACCAGACGCACCGCCTCCTGCTTGAACTCAAGCGTGTAGGCCCTCCGCGGTATCTTCACCATCTTCGTCTTCCCTTCGCAGTGTAATCACTCTGCTAAGGGGTACGTTTTGCGGGGGCAAGCTCAGCTGCCTTTACTCTGATTGCATGTGCGCGGATGTCCCAAATGGGCCGATTCTTCTAATGGTCTGCTCCCATTTTCCGCATACAAGTAATTACTCGGCTGGCCGCAGCGTAAGCGTGTGGTGATCCTCTTGACTGGAGGGTCGTGACTGGTCGCTGCGATCTGCGAAGTGTCCACGTATTTTTTTATGTGGACAATTGCGGGAAGAGTGGGTCAGGGGGCCTGGGATATGAGGTCTCCAATGCGGACAACCTATCGAATCCTCACCAACCGGGCAGACCGCAGGTGGACTGCAATCTCTCTGCCTGCAAATATCTGACGTCACGCTATTGAAAAATAAGCGTTTTGCGCCGCCGAGCGGGGTGCTCGCGCGGGTAGTTGATTGTACGGTTTTGAACGAAATCCGCCGTTCTCCGGAACACCTGATGTAGGATTTCCGTAACGCTTTCCGGGAGTGCAGCCTATGACCTCATCTGCTGCTCCGGTTGCCCAAGCTGCGACGCGATTGGAGCCGCCTCTTGCTCAGACGCCGCTGCGCGTTGATGGGCTCGTCAAGCGCTTCGGCCAGATCACAGCCATAGACGGCATCAACCTTGAGCTTCGCGCCGGCGAGTGCTTCGGCCTGCTCGGTCCGAACGGCGCAGGCAAAAGCACGCTGATCCGCGCCATCGTGGGCCGCGTGATTCCTGACTCAGGCCGCATCTCGGTCTTCGGCGCGCCTGCCGCTTCTCCGTGGGCGCGCGCAGCTCTCGGCTGGGCGCCGCAGGAGCTGGCTATCTATCCGCGGCTCACGGCGCGCGAAAATCTCTATGCCTTCGGGCGCTACGCCGGCCTGAAGGGCGCGAAGCTGCGCGAGGCAATTGCCTGGTGCCTCAATTGGGCGACGCTCGAGGACCGCGCCGGCGAGATTGCGGAGAAGCTTTCCGGCGGCATGAAGCGCCGGCTGAACATGGCCGTCGGACTGATCCACCGGCCGCAGCTGGCGCTGATGGACGAACCGACCGTCGGCGTCGATCCGCAGTCGCGCAACCGGATTTTTGAAATGATCGAAGCGCTGCGCGCCGCCGGAACCACGCTCATCTACACAACACATTACATGGAAGAGGCCGAGCGGCTCTGCGACCGTGTGGCCATCATGGACCACGGGCGCATTATCGCGCTGGACACGCGCGAGGGCCTGGTCGAAAGCGCATTTGGCAAGCGCAGCCAGGTAAAAGCGCGCGTGAATGGCCGCCCGCAGGCGGTGGCCGCCTGGGTTAAAAGCCACGGCGGGCGCTACGCCGACGATCTCGCGCAGACCGGCGGCGAAAGCATCTCCGGCAGCGCCGAGTTCACCGTGGAGAATCCTTCGCAAATTGCCATGCTGCTCGACTCCGCCGCTGCGACCGGTCTGGAAGTCGTGGATCTTTCGCTGCGCCGGCCGACGCTCGAGTCCGTTTTTCTCCACCTCACCGGAAAGGAGCTGCGCGATTGATCCTCTCGATTGCACGCACCGCACTGGTCGCCCTGCGCCGCGACCGCGCCGCGCTGGCGCTCGCGTTCATTTTGCCGGTGGCATTTTTCACCATCTTTGCCGTCATTTTCGGCGGCCAGCATAATGCCACGCCGCGCGTCACCGTCGTCGTCGTCGACCAGGACCGGAGCGAGGCCTCGCGGCAGCTCGTAGCCGGCCTCGAGCAGGAAGGATCGCTCGATATTCTCACCACGCATTCGGTACGCGGGCAATCCGCCGTTCCCTTTGACTTCGCCGCGGCACAGGCGGCCGTAAAGGCCGGCGATGCTCCGGTTGCGCTGATCATTCCGAAAGGCTTTGGCGATCGTCCGATCACTCTGGGGCCGGCGCTGCCCGGCGTCGCCATCCGGATGCTCAACGACACAAGCGATGCAATCGCGCCGCAGGTGGTGATGGGCCTGCTGCAGAAGGTGGCCATGGTCTCGATGCGCGAGCGCATGGCGCAGCTTGGTCTGGACTACGCCGCAAAGGAGGTGGGCGGATTTACGCCCGGGCAGAAAAAGCGTCTGGAAGACGAGCTGGCTGCGCTGCATCGCGAGATGGAGGCGGATGCGAACAGGCCGTCCGGCGCGCAGGCGTCGAGCAGCGACGATTTTTCGGGACTCATCAAAGTCGACCGCAGCGCCGTCGCAGGCGAGTCGCAGAACAAGAACGTGATCTCGTTCTACGCGGCGGCCATCGGCGTGATGTTCCTGCTGTTCACGGCTTCGGGCTCGGCCGGTTCGCTGCTCGACGAAGCCGAGAGCGGCGCGCTCGATCGCGTGCTCAGCTCGCGCGTTACCATGGGCACGCTGCTCGGAGGCAAGCTCTTCTACAACACGCTGCTCGCCTTTACGCAGCTGGTCGTGATGTTCGTGTGGGCGTGGGCGGCGTTCAAGATGGATTTCTTCTCGCACATTCCCGGCTTCCTCGTAATGGGGCTCAGCTCCGCAGTTACTGTGGCGGCCTTCGGCATTCTGCTGGCTTCGATGTGCCGCACGCGTGCGCAGCTCGGCGCGATCTCGACGCTGCTTATTCTCATGATGTCGGCCATCGGCGGCAGCATGTTCCCGCGCTATCTGATGCCGCCGGCCGTGCAGAAGGCAGGATTGTTCACCATCAACGCCTGGGCAATTGACGGATTCACAAAGGTCTTCTGGCGCGACCTGCCGATCAGTTCGCTGTGGCCGCAGGTGCTGGTTCTGCTGACCGCGGCCGCGGCGCTGTTCCTTGTTGCGCGGCGCGCAGCCCGCCGCTGGGAGTGCGCGTAAATCCGGCCTATCGCACGCGGAAGGCTTTGACTGCGATGGCGTCCGGGCCGCGGCCCGTAGGCAGGAGCGTGAACAGCGAGTTTGTAGCCGTGCGCGCCACGGCCACGTCCCCGGAGCGCGAATCGACAGCAAACAGCAGAAAGCCATTGGCGGAAAACGCCAGAGCCGAAGGACCGTCGCCCACGCGGATCGAGCCGACGAGCTTGCCGTCGTCGATCGAGTAGACGGCAACATATTGCGAACTTCGATTGGCGACGTAAAGCAGCGAGTTATCGCGCGAAACCAGCCCGTCGACCGGATCGTCGCCCATCGTGCAGGCGCCCTCCACATCGGCCGTAGTGGTTACGACCTCGGAGACCGAATCGGAGAGCGAGTTGGCGACAAACAATTCGCCGCCGTCGGGCTTGAGCGCGAGATTCACGGGCCCGCGGCCCACGTCCATCAGCGTCTCCAGGCGATCTGGAACAGCCGGGCGCTCGCCGGGCCGCGCCAGCCCGATGGCCATTACCTGGTGGCCGGCCGAGCAGGCCACAAAGGCCTTCGACGCATCGGGCAGGATGACGGGATCGGCCGCGCCGGGGCAGCCGGTAAAAACAGCGCGCACGGTCCGCGAAGCCGGATCGATGATGGTGACCGAATTGCCGCCGCGGTTGGCGACTACCAGCGTCCTGCCGTCCGGCGAAATCGCGGCCGCGTCCGGCTGCTCGCCCGTGCCGATGCGCGCGACTTCGCGCCGCGCCTTGAGATCGATCACCGAAATCGAATTGGATCCGGCGTTGGCAACGTAGGCGAAGGCGCCTGTTTTGTCCAGATCGATGGCGACCGGCTGCCGGCGCAGCGGAATGGTCTGCGCGACAGCGTTGCGCTCGGCGTCAATGATCGCCAACGAGCCGTTGCCGCCCGGCGCGCCGGAGTTCACGACATAGACTTCGTTGCGCGCGGGACTGGCAGCCACGGCCACCGGATTTTGTCCTACCGCGATCTCGCGGTCCACGCGGACGTTGACCACGTCGATCGCTGTAACGGTGCCGCTGCCGCCGTTGGTCACGTATGCGTATTCGCGGTAGTTGGCCGGATACGCAGGAAAGTCGTGACGATGGCAGCCGGAAAGAGCCGCCATTGCAATACCGGCGAACAGCCATGAGGAACAGGATCGCGATGTCATTTTCAGCTAGCTGTCGCGGCTGCGCGTGCGCTGCGCGGCAGCCGCCGGCCCACGACGGGGGCAATCTGTTCAAGGTCGTTCATCATCGCGGCGAACTGTTCCGGGTAGATCGACTGCGGGCCGTCGGAGAGAGCAATTTCCGGACGATGATGCACCTCGACCATCACGCCGTCAGCGCCGCAGGCCACGGCGGCGCGGGCCATGGGCAGTACGCTGTCGCGCCGGCCGGTGCCGTGGCTTGGGTCGATAAGAATCGGGAGATGGCTGACGCGCTTGAGCGCCGGAACAATGCTGAGGTCCAGCGTGTTGCGCGCATGGTCGCTGAACGTGCGCACGCCGCGCTCGCACAAAACAACCTGGTAATTGCCCTCGCTCATCACGTACTCGGCGGCCATCAGCAGCTCGTCGAGCGTGGCGCTCATGCCGCGTTTAATGAGCACCGGCTTGCGCAGCCTGCCGGCCTGCCTGAGGAGCGAGAAGTTCTGCATGTTGCGCGCGCCGATCTGAATAACATCCGCCCACTCGGCCGCCAGCTCCAGGCTCTCGTTGTCCAGGGCCTCGGTGACAATGCGCAGGCCGAATCTTTCTCTGATCCCGGCCATGATCTTCAGCGCATCGAGCCCGAGCCCCTGAAACGCATACGGCGAAGTGCGCGGCTTGTATGCGCCGCCGCGGAAAAACTGCGCGCCTGCCGCCGCGACTGCCTCGGCGATGGCGAAGGCCTGTTCTCGGTTCTCAATCGAACATGGCCCGGCGACCACGGCCAGATTGCCGCCGCCGATGGCGGCATCGGTTCCCGGGAAGCCGATAACGGTATCTTCTTCCTTCACGTCGCGGCTGGCCAGCTTGTAAGCCTTGGAAACGCGGATGACTTCGGCTACGCCGGGCAGCGACTCCAGATTGCCGCGATCGACCTCGCCCTGGTTGCCGGTGATGCCGATGGCGGTGCGCTGCGCGCCGGGAAGCGGATGCGGCCGAAGCCCCAGATCCCGGATATGCGCGCACACCGCCTCAATCTGTTCCGGCGTTGCGTGCGACTTCATCACCACCAGCATGGGCAGGTCCCCGAACCGCGTCTCGAACCCTCAGTCTACCCGGCTCGCAGGCGAGGGAGCAATCCTGAGCCGTAAACACGGCGGCCGCGGCTCACGAGGGAACCGCGGCCGGCAATGGAAAGATGCAGGCAGCTAGGCGGCGCTCCGCGAAGGCTTGTAGCCGGAGAGGCCGTAGTAGACGACGAACAGGTAACCGATGATGGGAACAACGAACGCGTACTGAATGCCCGCGCGGTCGGCCACAAAACCGAGCAGCAGCGGCAGAACCGCTCCGCCGACGTTGCCGATGGTGATCACGCCGGAGCCCTTGCTGGTGAGCGGTCCCAGCTCGGCAATGCCCAGCGCAAAAATGTTCGGGTACATGACCGAGTTGGCGAGCCCGGTGGCCACCACGCACGCAATCGCCACAGTGCCGTGCGTAAACATCGCGGCCACGAGCAGCGCCACGCCGAGGATGCCGAGCAAAACCAGCAGTTTTTCAGCCCTGATCCAGACCATGACGGCGCTGCCCAAAAGCCGGCCGATCATCATGAGCAGATAGAAGAGGCTGACCATGAAGCTTGCCGTTTCCACCCTGGTCATGCCCTGCGCCAGGCAGAACTGAATGGTGATCGAGGCCACCGCAATCTCGATGCCGACATAGAAAAAGATGCCCACCATGCCGAGAACCGTGTGGGGATAGGTCCAGATGCTGCGCGCGCTTTCCGCTCCGTCTGCGGCGGGCGTGGCCGAGGCGATGGCCGGCAGGTGCAGCATCATGACGATAAAGCCGAGCACCAGCAGCGCGACGGCGATGGCGATATACGGGCCGTTCAGCATGTGCGCGGTGGCCGCATTGCTCAGATGCTGCTTTGCGCTCGAAAGAATGAAGACTCCGGCGACTCCCGGAGCCACGAACGAGCCGATGGAGTTGATTGCCTGGGCCAGCGTAAGCCGCGCCGGCGCGCTGTGCTCCGGCCCGAGGATCGAAACGTAAGGATTGGCGGAGGTCTGCAGGCCGGTGACGCCGGTGGCCAGGACAAAAATTGCAAACAGCGTCATGGGAAAGCTGACCATGCCGGCAGCGGGCAGAAACAGCGCCGCCCCGCCGGCCATGACGAACAGCGAGATCACCATGGTGGCTTTGTAGCCGACCGCCTCGATCACCTTTGCCGCCGGCACGGAGAAGACAAGGTAGGCGAGGAACCAGGCTGCGGTGGCCAGCATGGCGGGCCCATGGCCTAGCTGGAAGATGTCCTCGAGTTTTTTGACCAGCACGTTGTTCAGGCTGGTGAGAAAACCGAAGATGCCGAACAGGACAGCGACAGTGATGAACGGACCCACATAACTGGGCGCAGCAGTAGCCGGAGCGACCGGGCGTGTTGCCATAAAGAGAGATTCCTTTCGCTTGCTTTGCGGAGAATGCCTCGCGCGGGCAGGTTTGGCCGAAACGGATGCATACGGAACCGGGCAGGGCTCCGGCAAAAGCTCCGGCGGTCACCGCAATCACTTTATGCGGTGGAGGCGGAGTCGTCCAGCGGAAAGTGTAAATGTTTTCAATTCAGCGGCAGGGCGATCGGGGCCGCTTCCTCCCCGATGGATTTACCGGATGAAGAGCGCACAACAGGGGGCATCGCCTACTCTACCGCTATGACCGATCGCGAGCTTATCGGGCGGATTGCCCGCGCGCCGGGGGGCAGGGCCGGATACAAGCAACTGGTTCGCGAGCTGGGACTGGGCGGAGGGCGGGAACGACGCCTGCTGCTCGAACAGCTTGCGCGGCTGACCGCACGCGGACAACTGGTGCAGCTCGATCGCCAACAGTGGGCAGCGCCGCGCGCAGCCCGAGCCCGCGACCACCTGATCGCCGGGCGGCTCGACCTGCATCGCGACGGCTATGGCTTCGTTCGTCCCAATGCGCGGCAGGAGGCAGAGATCGGGGCAGGCGGAGACGTATTCATTCCGCCGAACGAGATCAACGGCGCAATGCAGGGCGACCAGGTGCTGGTGGATGTGGAGCCGCCCAGGGCCGATGGCAGGCGGCAGGGGCGGATCGTGCGCGTTGTCCAGCGCCGCAACCCCACAGTCGTCGGGGTTTTTCATTATGCCAGGCCGGTCGAGTGGTCGGGCGAGACGGCGCATCCGCCCGGATGGCATCGCGTGGTTCCTTTCGACGAGAGGATGACCCAGCCGATCCTCATCCCTCCCGGCGAAGAACTGCCGGCCGCGCAGCAGGCGGTGAGTCCTCATCGGGTGATCGGCGGCGAAACCGCCGCCTACGATTCGCTCGAAGGCCTGGTCGTGGATGTGGAGATCGTACGCTGGCCTACGCCAACGCGGCCGCCGATGGGCCGCGTGATCGAAGTGCTCGGCGCACCGGACGATTTCGGCGTGGACGTGGAGATGATGATCCGCAAGCATCAATTGCCGCGGATCTTTCCCGACGAGGCGCTCGAAGAGGCACGGGCCGTTGCCCATTTCAATGCGGCGGAAGCTGCGCGCAGGCGCGATTTCCGAGGACTGCCGATCGTGACGATCGACGGCGAAACGGCGCGCGACTTCGACGATGCCGTGCTGGTGACGGAGCGCATCGACAGCCAGGGAGACCCTGGCTACGAGCTGCAGGTGCACATTGCCGATGTTGCCGAGTACGTGAAGGCCGGCAGCCCCATCGACCTCGAAGCGCGGCTGCGCGGCACCAGCGTGTATTTTCCCGATCGCGCCATCCCCATGCTGCCGCACGAGCTGTCAAGCGGAATCTGCAGCCTGCGCCCGCAGGAAGACCGGCTGGTGCTGAGCTGCATCATGCAGCTCGACTCAACGGGACGCATCGAGAGCTACGAAATTGTCGAGGGCGTCATCCGCTCGGCCGCGCGCATGACCTACGCCGAAGTGCACGCGATCCTCGAGGGCGACAGCGAGATGCGAAGCCGCTATCGCGAGCTGGCGCCGGAGTTCGAGCGCATGCGGCGGCTGGCGGCGCTGATGAACAAGCGGCGCGAGGAGCGCGGATCCATCGATTTCGATCTGCCGGAGCCGGTAATCGAGTTCGACGAACACGGACAGATGCGCGGCGTCACGCGCGCCGAGCGCACCTGGGCCAACCGGCTGATCGAGGAGTTCATGCTGGCCGCCAACGAGTGCGTTGCTGCATGGATCGAAGACCTGGGCGTGCCCTCGATCTACCGCATCCATGAAAAGCCCGAGCCGCGCAGAGTGGTGCAGTTCGAGGAGCTGGCCGCAGGCTTCGGCTATTCTCTCGGTCTCGGACCGCTCCCCGTCAGGCGCGTACAGACCCGCGGCGAACGGCGCGAGATGCAGGGGCGCGGCCGCAATCCCCGCCAGCACGAGGTGCCGGAAGACATCGCCGTAACGCCGCGCATGTACCAGAAGCTGGCGGCAAAGATCGAGGGCAAGCCGGAAGAGCGCATCCTGAGCTACCTGATGCTGCGCTCGCTGATGCAGGCGCGCTACAGCGAGACGAACGAGGGGCACTTTGCGCTGGCCGCGCCTGTTTACACGCACTTTACCTCGCCGATTCGCCGCTATCCCGACCTGATTGTCCACCGCATTGCCAAGGCGCTGCTGCGCGCGGGCATTCGCGGCGCCGGGACGATTGCCGAAGGGCGCCTGAGCTCGCCCTGGACACATCGGCACGAAGCCGGGGATCGCGGCCCCGCACCTCTGCGCAGGAAAGCGGAGACGAATTCAGCACCGGGTCTCCGCTCCGCAGATGCTGCGAGCGGATCCGTTCAGGACGAAAGGCTGAGAAGGGAAATCATGCTCGCTCCGCCGATTTCCGAATCGGAGCTGGCGCAGATCGCCGATGAGTCGAGCCAGGCCGAGCGGCGCGCCGCCGAGGCCGAGCGGGAACTGGTGGAGTGGAAGAAGGTGCGCTTCATGCAGGACCGCGTGGGCGAGGAGTTCGCCGCGCTGGTGCTGAACCCGGCCAGGTATGGGCTGTTTGTGGAACTGACGGATCTGTTCGTCGAGGGCCTGGTCCCCATCGATACGATGCGCGGCGACCGCTACACCTGGCGCGAGAACACCCATGAAATCGTGGGCGAGCGCTGGGGACGGCGTTTCCGGGCCGGCGACCGGGTGCAGGTGATCCTCGACCGCATTCTGGCGCAGGAGCGGAAGCTGCAGTTCTCGCTTGTCGAAGAGGGCATTGCCCTGACCGGTAAGTTGACCGGTAAGTTGGCCGGCAAGCGCCCATCTGCTGCGCAATCGAAACGAAGCAGGCGGAAGGAAACGCCGGCTTCATCGGCCGCAAAAGAACCGAAGAAAGAGCGGCGAAAATCGGGGAAGAAATTCAGGCCGGGACGTTGACGCCTTCGGAAGCGTGCGGCGGCGATTGCGCGGGATGGAGATATTTCTATTGCAGCCATCCCGCAGATCCGGCCGTCGCTGCGCCGCCGTGGCGATGAGTCTCCGCGCCTTCCGGTGCGGTGCCCGCCGTTCGTTACCGGACGCCAAACGAATACGCCACTCCAAAGGATACGATCGGAAAAGTCCTGAGCGCGCTCAGGTCGCTCCTGTATTTCGCAATCTGCTGCTGAAGGTTCGACTGCACGGTTGGATCGGTTGCAACATCCACGCAATTGTTGCCCTGCGCATCGCAAACCTGTCCGGAATTCAGAACAATGCTCAGCGACGGAGCGCCGATGAAGGCCGCGCCGATTTCGAACGGAAACGATATGTGCCCATTACGGCGCAACGCATTGCCCCATCCTGTGGTGAGGGTGAACGCCGGCTTTTGCGAGTTCAGCCCCAGAGTGCCCAGGCCTGTCACCGGATTCGCCGATGAAGAATAGTAGGTTGTGCCATTGAGCGTGAAGCTTTCTCCGCCCTGTGCGGTGAAGGTGGCCGCGGCGGCGTTGCCGTTGTAGACCAGCACGCCCGGGCTCAATCGCAATCCATGATTGGGGAATGGATAGATATCCGCAGAAACGCCCGCCGAGGCCAGATTCAGCACAGCGCCGACGTTGAATCCATTCGTGGAAAGGCCGGACACGGTGTACCTGAAGGTATTGCCGCTGAACCGCAGGTTCATGTGGCGGTTGAGATCGGTGGCGGCCATCAGATTGATGCCGAGGGGCGACACGCCGCCGCCAAACGCAAAATGCGAAAAGGGCCCGGCTGCGCGGCTCAGGCTCGCTCTGCCCGGCTCTACGGATCTGCCGCCTCCGCCGCCCGCGCCAGCGATTTCATCGGCCGCGGCAGCGATGGCTTGCGGCGAAGCTCTGAGCCCCTGGGCTTTGGCCGAGGGCTGGAGAGAGACCGATGCGATGAAAAGAGACAAGACAATCGGTTTCAACCGGAGAACCGAAGTGGATGCAGTGCGTATTTGCTGGGCCAGGAATCTCATTGCGTCCTCCATCGCAAACATCGGCTGCCAGCCGCTTCGAGGCGATGGATGATCGCATTTCGGGTCCTCGGCATTACCGAAACGGGACAGTTTTCCGTACTGGCGCAATCCGGCGCCGGCAAACGCGCAGGGAGCCACCGATGGCGGCGCGGGAGCGGTCGTCGATCGCCGTGCGGCGCCAGCCTCTCCGGGCGCAAGCGATCTGCTTTAATCGTTACTGGATACTGCATCCAATCAACGGCGCAGGCGGGCGCGCAAGCGCGCGCTCCGGGCTGCCCGGCGGAGAAGAATGTGAAGGCCGATCATAGCCAGCAATCATCTGTTCCTTTGCGCCTCAGGAGGCGTGAATTTCTGAAAACTTCCGCGGCTGCGGCGGGGTCGCTCTCGCTCGGGAGGCTCTTTGCAAATCCGCTGGCTGCGGCAGCCCAACAGACCGGCCACAGCATTGGGAACCCCGCCGAAGCAAGCCGCCTGCGCGCCGTTCGCCCGCTGATCGGCACCGGCTGGCGCGGCCATATCTTCCCCGGCGCCGTGGCTCCTTTCGGGCTGGTGCAGCTCAGTCCCGACACCGCCGGCGGACCGGAGCCGCAGTGGAATATCCAGGGGGACTGGTACGGCTGGGACCACTGCTCCGGTTATCACTATCCCGACAATATTGTCCTCGGCTTCAGTCACACGCATCTGCAGGGAACGGGCGGCGGCGATCTTGGCGACCTGTTGCTGATGCCGGTTGTCGAGGGCAGGAACTGGTCATGGGAGCCAGGCAGGGCGCAGCCCGTGGCCGAGATGCAGACAACGGAGATCGGCCCGGACTCCGGATGGGTCTTCAGCGATTCGGAAAAGGGCTACCGCTCGTATTTTTCGCACGAGAACGAGTCGGCGCGCGCCGGCTTCTACAGCGTGCATCTACTTACGCCCGGCGTGCATGCGGAACTGACGGCTACGGCGCGCTGCGGCATGCACCGCTACAGGTTTCCGGCGGGCCAGGCGACGGGCCGCCAGGGCGTCATCATCGATCTCGTCCATTCCATCGGCAGCAAGCTCTACGAGGGCAAGCTCAACTTCGAGAGCCCGGCGCGCATCAGCGGATCGCGCGCAACGCACGGCTGGGCGGCCGACCGGCAGTGTTATTTTGTGATGGAGTTTTCGCGCCCGGCGCGCTCCCTCGAACTGAACATCGACGGAACCGAAAGCCAGGCCGCTCCAGGAGGCGCGTACAGCGGGAAAGCCGTCAAAGCCATCTACGCGTTCGAGCCCGGCGATGCTCCGCTGGTGATCCGCGTGGGAATTTCAGGCACCAGCATTGAAGGCGCGCGCAAAAACCTGGCCGCTGAAATTCCCGGCTGGGATTTCGACGCCGTAGCCCGCTCGACAGGCGAAGCGTGGGAGCGCGAGCTGGCAGTCGTGAACGTGGAGCTGGGCAGCGCGGCGGCAAACGAGACGTTCTACACCGGCATGTACCACAGCCTGGTTGCCCCCGCCACGTTTAATGACGTGGACGGCACCTACCGCGGCCAGGACCGCAGGAATCACTCCGATCCCGGCTTTACGAAGTACACCACGCTCTCCATCTGGGATATCTATCGCGGCGAGTTTCCCTTCCTCACCATCGCCCAGCCCGGCCGCGTGAACGACATTGTTCGCACCATGCTGGCCGACTACGAGCAGCTCGATCAGCGCGTGCTGCCCCACTGGCCGCTGTGGGGCAACGAAACCTGGAGCATGACCGGTTTCCACGCGGCAGGCATGATTGTGGCCGCGTATGTACGCGGATTCCGCGGCTTCGATGCGGAGGCGGCCTACAAGGCTATCCGCGAGACTGCGTTCACAACCGCCGAGTCGCACGGCAACGGCCAACTGCAGGAGCTTTTCCGCAAATATGGGTATGTTCCCATGGATCTGCGCAATGGCTCGGTTTCCTGCACGCTCGATTTCGCCTATGACTACTGGTGCGCGGGCGCGATGGCGCAGCTGCTCGGCAAACGCGGCGATGCGGAGATGTTCTTCCGGCTGGGGCAGAACTACCGGAATGTCTACGACGCCGCCACCGGCTTTATGCGCGGCAAGACACAGGACGGCCGCTGGCGCGATCCCTTCCGGCCCGACCAGGAGTACGACGACTACGTGGAGACCGACGCCTGGCAGGCCAGCTTCAGCGTTCCGCACGATGTGGCCGGCCTGATCGCGCTGCACGGCGGCGACGACGCTTTTATTGCCCGGCTCGACGCGCTTTTCACTTCGCCTTCCTATGTAGTGGATGCGCGGCCGGATGTAACCGGCATGGTGGGACAGGATGCGCAGGGCAACGAGCCGAGCAACCATCACGCCTATCTCTACTCGTTTGCCGGAGCGCCGTGGAAGACCCAGTACTGGGTTCGCAAAGTGGCCGGGCTCTACAGCAACACGCCGGCCGGCATTCCCGGCAACGACGACTGCGGGCAGTTGTCGAGCTGGTACGTCTTTGCGGCCCTCGGATTCTACCCCGTCAATGCCGCCAACGGCGTTTACGTGATTGGCAGCCCAATCGTGAAACGTGCGGTTATTCGCAACCCTGTGAACGGCGCGAAGTTTGCCATCGTTGCCGAAAACAACTCCGCCGAAAATGTCTATATTCAATCGGCGAAACTGAACGGAAAGGATCTCGCGCGCTGCTGGCTCAGCCACGCAGAGATTGCCGCCGGCGGCGAGCTGGTCTTCCGCATGGGCAGCAAGCCCGATAAGGAATGGGCAACGGGCGAAGCTGACCGGCCGCCGTCGGGGCTGATTCCGTAAACGGTAAAAGCGGAACGGCTTGCCGCGGTCAATCATTCCCGCGCAATCCGACTGCAGCCGGATTGCGGGTCAGCCGCGTCAGGCCGCGCGAACTCTGAAAAGGATTAACTCAGCTCGACGGCGGATCGGGACTCCGGCTTCGACCTGGCTCGCGGCCCGGCACCCTTGCGTTCCAACGGCTGCTCCAGACCCTGCGCCTCCTGCGCCATGCGCAGGTGTTGCTCCATCAGGCGGCGCGCCTCGGCCGTATTGCGGGCGCGGATGGCGCGATAGATTTCGCGGTGCATCTCCGCCGATTCGCGCAGATCGGTCGATCGCTCCACGGTTTTACGCCGGTCATCGTAGAGAGCCGATGTGATGGTCTCGATCAGCGCCGCGAGAATCGGATTTCCCGAAGCCTGAGAAACGATGCGATGGAAA
>DATGLJ010000002.1:0-3547 GCA_035294185.1 Occallatibacter sp.
CCTTGCGCTCGAGCGCCAGACGCCATGCGGCGGCGGTCTCATTGGCGTCCGCCGGGCGAAAGTCGGTCAGTTCGGGCACGGCGCGCAGCATCATCAGCTGCTCGATGGGCTGGTGCGTGGGGCCGTCTTCGCCGAGGCCGATCGAATCATGCGTGAAGATGAACAGCGAGTGCGACTTCATGACCGCTGCCAGGCGGATGGCCGGCTTGGCGTAGTCGGCGAAGCAGAAGAACGTCGACCCGAAGGGAATCAGGCCGCCGTGCATGGCCATGCCATTGACCGCCGCGCACATGCCGAACTCGCGCACGCCGAAGAAGACGTTGCGGCCGGTGGGATCTTCGTGGAAGTTGCCGCTGGATTTAAAGATCGTCTTGGTCGAGGCGGTCAGGTCGGCGGCGCCGCCCATCAACTCCGGCACAGCGTCGGCAAGCGCGTTCATTACTGTCTGGCCGGCGTTGCGCGTGGCGATTTTCTTTTCCGTGCCGAAGCAGGGGATCTGCTTTTCCCATCCCGGCTTAAGCCGGCGGCTCTGCGTGCGCTCGAACTCGGCGGCCAGGTCGGGATATTTTGCCTTATAGGCCGCAAAGAGCTTTTGCCACTCGCTCTCGGCCTGCTTGCCCCGCTCGACGGCCTGACGCCAGTTCTTCAGCGCATCGTCGGGGACGTAAAAGCTCTTGTCCTCGGGGAAGCCGAAGAAGCGCTTGGTGGCGGCTGTGGCTTCGGGACCCATGGCCTCGCCGTGCACCTTGTTGGTGCCGGCCTTGGGGCTGCCGTAGCCGATCACGGTGCGCACGGCGATGAGCGACGGTCTGCCGGTCTCCGCCCTGGCGGCCTCGATTGCGGCTTCCAGCGCGTTCAGGTCGTTGCCGTCGGAGACGCGCTGCACGTGCCAGTGGTAGGCCTCGAAGCGCTCGAGGACGTTATCGGTGTAGCTGAGCGAGGTGGGGCCGTCGAGCGAGATCAGGTTGTCGTCGTAGAGGAAGATGAGCTTGCCGAGCCCCAGCGTGCCGGCCAGCGCGGCGGCCTCGTGCGAGACGCCCTCCATCAGGTCGCCGTCGCCGCACATCGCGTAGGTGTAGTGGTTGACGATCTCGTAGCCGGGCCTGTTATAGATCGCGGCCAGGTGTTTTTCCGCAATGGCCATGCCGACCGCCATGGCGATGCCCTGGCCGAGCGGGCCGGTGGTTACTTCCACGCCGTCGGCCTCGCCTGCTTCGGGATGGCCGGGCGTTTTCGACTCCCACGAGCGGAATCCTTTGAGGTCGTCCATCGTCAGGTCGTAGCCGGCCAGATGCAGCGTGGCGTAGAGCAGCGCCGAAGCGTGGCCGTTGGAGAGAACGAAGCGGTCGCGGTCCGCCCAGCGGCTGTTCGCCGGGTTGTACTTCATCAGCTTGTGGAAGAGCAGATACGCCATGGGCGCGCAGCCCAGGGGCGCGCCGGGATGCCCGCTGTGCGCCTTCTCGACCATATCGACGGCCAGGAGCCGAAGGGTATCGATGGAGAGCTGATCGAGAGATAGTTCGGTGAGGGTAGTGTTCATGTCGGCTGAACCCTTTCGTCGAAGAAAATTTTTCGGGAGTTGCGCAGGAAAACGCGCGCCGGATCCGGCTCATGCGCGCTTTTCCGGTCCCTGCTTGGCTTACAAGGCCTCGATTTCAACCCTTACATTGTATCCAAGCCAGGCCTCCGGCTCCTTCCACCGCAGCGTCCACTCGATGGCGGCGGCATGGGCCGGCGGCGTCAGGTCGGCGCTGAACCCGATGTCCGGGATGCCGCGGCTGGAAGCTGCATGCACCGTCTTCCAGCCGTCGGCCGTCCACACGGCTTCGAACGGGCGCTCGTCGAAAATGCGCAGCGTTTTGCCGGCATCCATGCGCTGGATGGGCCGATGGCGGCTGTAGATTTCCACGTCTGTCCGGATGCGCTTTCGGCCTTCGGGATCAGAATAGCGGGCATACACCGGTTCGATGCGGTCGAAGACCGTGCCGTCGAGGGCCGAGCGCAGCAGCTTGAGGTACTCGGCGTGGGCCCAGACCAGCGGGACGGCAGAGCCCGCGGGCCTGCCCGTTTGCAGGCCGCGATCGGGCCGGTCGGCCTCGTCCCACACCTGCTCGGGCAGCATATGGCCGGCGGTGGCGAAGGCCTCGTAGGCGCGGATGAGCGGGGCGATGTCGCGGCCGGCGGCCAGCTCGTAGTGCGCGCGCTCGCCGGTAAGCAGCGGCCAGGCGCGGCCCTGGCCCCAGCCGTCGTAGGGCCCCCCGTCGGGACGCTGGCCGTAGCCGTCGTGGTTGTAGCGCAGCCAGGCGGGGCCCTGCGGCAGGTCGCGCCTGAGAACGTAATCGACCACTTTGAGCGAGTCCACGATGAGCGGATCGTCGGCGCGGCGGACGCCGTAGCGGACCAGCTCCAGAAAGCCGGCATCGATGATTTCGCGCGCTTCGAACCGGTACTGCGCGCCGGGCGGCCGATTGGCAATGTCGATCAGCTCCTTGCCGCAGGCCTCGTGCGCGTAGGCTTCCCCGCACTCCGGCGGCCGGATGCGCATGTAGTGGCGCCTGACCTCGGGATGGAGCACGCCGTTGTTGGTCACCGTCCAGTCCTCAAGGTGGCCTTCGATCCAGTCGGCGTATTCCTCCAGGAAAACGGCGCACTCCTCGCGGCAGCAGGCGCGGGCCATCTCCGCAGCGCAGATCAGCCCGGAGATGACGGCGGCCAGCGTGGAGGGCGAGTAGCCGGCGTTTTCTTCCCAGCGCTCCTGCTGCGTGATGGGCGCCTGGCGAACAAGGCAGCCGGCGGCCCGCTCGACAAAGGGGAAAATATCCAGTTCGCCAAGGCCATCGGACTTCCACAGACGCCAGGCAAGAATGATCGGAAACGCAACCTCGTCGAGTTGCTTGCCTTTCCAGTAGGGAGTGCCGTCGATCCAGAAATTCTGCGCAAAGCCGCCGTCGGGCTGCTGCGTGCAGGCCAGATAGACGAGCGCGCGGCGCGCGGTGTCCGGCCGTCCGCAGGCCAGCAGCGCCGTTGCGGTCTGCACCATGTCGCGCGTCCAGACCAGGTGGTAGCCGCCCATATCGTCGTCGCCCTTGATCTGCCCCCAGGGGATGGAGGCCGAGGCGATGAAGGCGCCGGCGAAGATCTTGTCCTCGTGCGCCAGCAGCACGTTGTGGCTGGTGCGCATCAGCCTGCCGCCGTCCTGCGATCTGGCGGCGAGCCACTCGGGATTGGAGACGCGCCGCCATTGCTCGATGAAGCGCTTGCGGTGATCGGCGTAGCGGGTCGACAGCGCGCCCATGGTCTTCTGCATGGCGGTGTGGTGGCCCTCGCCGATGCCGATGGCCAGCACGAAGGCAAGAGCGCCGCCGGATCCGTCGTCGCCTCCGTTGGCATGGCCGTTCAGCCCCTTGCAGCCGCCGTCCCTGCCCTGGCCCGCGTCGAGGTCCAGCTCGCCCATGACTGCGATGTTGCCGCCGGTGGCCGAGCCGAACTCCCAGTCCATGCGGAAATTGCTGCGCAGGTCCTGCCAGCCGTCGCTCGCGCCCACAAA
>DATGLJ010000003.1:0-3991 GCA_035294185.1 Occallatibacter sp.
GATCTGGTCGGCGACGAACCATTCGCCGTCATTCTCCCCGATGACGTGATCGACGCGAACCCGCCCTGCCTGAAGCAGATGATCGATGTATTCCATGAAAAGAAGGGCTCTGTGCTCGCCACCATGACCATCGACGGGCCGGCCATCAGCGCGTACGGAGTGCTGGCGGGCGCGCCGGACAAGCAGAATCCCCGCATTTATAACTGCACCGGCATGGTCGAAAAGCCAAAGCTCGAAGATGCGCCATCGAACCAGGCGATCATCGGCCGCTATGTACTCACGCCGCGCATCTTTGCTCTCCTTGAGCAGACCAGACCAGGCGCCGGCGGCGAGATTCAGCTTACCGACGGCATCAAGGCCCTGCTCAATGAGGAAAAGGTGTTCGGGTTCACCTTCGAAGGCAGGCGTTTCGATGCCGGCGATAAGTTCGGCATGCTGCAGGCCACGGTAGAATACGCCCTGAAAAGACCGGAATTCGGCGATAAGTTCCGGACCTATCTCAAAGGGCTGAACCTGTAAGGCGTGTTGACGGAGCCGGCGTCGTCGCGCCGGCCCCATCAGTTCGGACTCAAGCTCCACTCGGCCTCTTCAGGCCTTCCATTTGATGTTGCATCCGATCGATGGCCGCTGGTCCGGCGGCACTGGCTTGCCGGCAAGCGCTGCGTCGATTGCGGCGCGCAGGTCCTCGCCGGTCACTGGAACTCCATTGCCGGGCCGGCTGGAGTCGTACTGGCCGCGATAAACCAGCCGGAAGTGCCTGTCGAACAGAAAAAAATCCGGCGTACAGGCCGCCTTGTAGGCGCGCGCCACCGCCTGGCTTTCGTCATAGAGGTAGGGGAACGTGAAGCCGTTGGCTTTGGCCTGCGCCTTCAGGCCCTCAGGATTATCCGCGGAATACGTAACGGCATCGTTGGAGCTGATGGCGACAATGCCGAGCGGCCTGGCGGCATAATCGGCGCCCAGCTTGCCCAGCGTCTTTTCAATGTGCTTTACATAAGGGCAGTGTGCGCAGATAAACATTACAAGCAGCGCGTCTTTGCCGCGGAAATCGTCCAGGCGCACGGTCTTTCCGCTCACGACATCGGGCAATGTAAACTCCGGCGCCTGCGTGCCCAGTTCGAGCATTGTCGATTCGGTAAGAGCCATTGAAAAATCTCCTTCCTGCTGTAGTGTCAGCGGGGACGGCAAAGCCGCTGCTCAAAACAATCCCGCCTGCCGGCCTGGCATCGCCAGTCCGAAATGCTCGTATGCCAGCCGCGTGGCCACGCGGCCGCGCGGCGTGCGATCGAGAAACCCGATCTGAATCAAAAAAGGCTCATACACTTCTTCAAGAGCATCTTCTTCCTCGGCGAGCGTCGCCGCCAGCGTTCCCAGCCCCACCGGCCCGCCGTCGTACTTCTGAATAATGGTAAGCAGCAGACGCCTATCGATCTCATCGAATCCGTGCGCGTCCACTTCCAGCATGCTCAGCGCGGCGCTGGCGGTCGCTCTGTCGATCACGCCCGATCCGCGCACCTGCGCGTAGTCGCGCACGCGCCGCAGCAGGCGGTTGGCAATACGCGGCGTTCCGCGCGAGCGCAGCGCAATCTCCGCGGCGCCGTCGGGATCGATGGGAATCTGCATGACCTCGGCCGAGCGCTCCACGATCACGCGCAGCTCGTCTTCGTTATAGAATTCCAGCCGCAAAAGAATGCCGAAGCGCGAGCGCAGCGGCGAGCTGAGCAGCCCGGGGCGCGTGGTGGCGCCGATAAAGGTGAAGGGGCGAATTTCCATGACGTGCGTGCGCGCCGCCGGTCCCTGGCCGATGATGATGTCGATCTTGTAGTCTTCGAGCGCCGTGTAGAGCTTTTCTTCGAGCACCGGCTGCAGGCGGTGGATCTCGTCAAGAAACAACACCTGCTTTTCGCGCATATTCGTCAAAATAGCCGTCAAATCGCCCTGAATCTGCAGGGCCGGCCCGGAGGTTTGCTGGAATCCGACATCCAGTTCGTTGGCAATAATGGTTGCCAGCGTCGTCTTGCCCAGTCCCGGCGGGCCGGAGAGGAGCACATGGTCCAGCGCCTCGCCGCGGGATTTCGCAGCCTCGAGCGCAATTGCCAGCTGCTCCTTGGCTTTCGACTGGCCAATAAATTCGCGCAGCCAGCGCGGCCTGAGCTTCAGCTCAAACCCCTGTTCCTCTTCGGCGCGCGCAGCGCTCACCAGCCTCTCCGGCGTATTGTCGCGGGTCTTCGGCATGCTGAAAAGAAGTGTAGCGGCTGCGGGCTGGGCGGGCAAAGCGCCGCAAAGGAAGTTTAAACTGGAGCTTGTCTCCCGCATCTTCAATGACCCGTCCTTTTGGCATGATCCGCCGCTTCCGTTTCAATCGGCCGCAGCGCATAGCAGCGCTGCTGCTCGCCATTTTCCTTTTACAGGGATTCTGGGTCATCGGCCGGCAGACGCTCACCGACCAGGATTATCAATACGCGCGCTGCGGCCGCGAAACCTGGGAGAAGCCCTCGCCGCTGGCCGGCTATTACACATCGTGCGGAAACATCCGCGACGGCATTCTCGCCTATCGTCTCGCCGGTCTGCCGCTTACGCTCAACCTGTTGCTGCAGCGCGGCCTTGACCATCTTCGCAGCCCGGAAAACCGCGTCGTTCAGACAGGCGGCGAGCTGAGCACCTGGGAACTTCGCCACCAGATGACGCACATTCTGTTGCTGCTGCGGTTGCCGTTTCTCGCCGCCGGCTGCATTCTGGGCGGCTGCATCTGGTGGGTCACGCGCCGTCTCTACGGCGACCGGGGCGGATACACGGCTCTGGCGCTCTACTGTTTCTGCCCGGCAATTCTGCACGCCTGCGTTCGACCGGATCCGGAGATCCTCGCTGCGCTCGGCGTCTACGGCGGCGTTTACACCTCCATCGGCGTAGCGCACGCCATGCAGGGGCCGCGCCGCAGATGGCGGCCGCGCATGATTCTGCTCGCCGTCATCCTCGGCATAGCAGCGGCCTCGCATATCGCCGCGCTGCCTGTTGCGGCTGTGCTTGGGTTAATGCTCATGCTCTGGGTAGCAGAGGGCCATCGCAGCCAGGTACTGCCGGTGTTATTCGCCGCATCGCTGGGCGCAATCTTCCTGCTCTTCGCTTGCTACGGCTTCTCGCCCGACGCATTCAGCTATGTGTTCCGCTCTGCAGATGGATTCCTGTGGTTCTCGACCGATCCGGCAAAGCATTTTTTCACTTCGCTGCCCCATGCCGGCATCACCATCGCCATCGGCGCGGCATTTCTTCTTTACCTCGGCGCGCGCCGCTCGCGCTACTACGGCAACACAACTCCGCTGTTCTGCAGCCTGGTTCTCATCACGCTCATCATGACCGGCGCGCCGGGCAGCCCGTGGCTGTGGTCGATTCCCTTCTGGCTGACCTTCGCCGGCGGAGTCTTTGCCGACGCCTATGAGGGCCCGCGCCCGCGCATCGCCGCGGCCGCCGGAGCAGCCATCGTCGCGCTGCAGATCGTACTCTCCGTGCTGAACCTCGCCGGCCTCGCATAATGGCGGTCAGGCGGCGCGCACCTCGCGCTCGAACTGCGCCCACCACGCATCGAAAGCCGCCAGCGCGCGCTCGCACACCATCCTGTGCCGTTCCTTTTTGTCGCGAATTTTTCTGCGCGTCTCCTCGTCAAGCGGCTCCAGCAGGTCAAAGGTAATGTTAGCCGGCTGAAAGTTCTTCGCCTCGGCGTGCGTGATGTAGTGCACCAGCGAGCCCAGCGCCGTAGCCCGAGGCACCGGAGCTATTTTCACGCCCTGCGCCTGCGCAGCCGCATACAACCCCGCCAGCATGCCTGCGGCAATCGATTCCGTATATCCCTCCACGCCGCAGATCTGCCCGGCAAAGGCGATCGCCGGGTGGCTGCGCAGCCGCAGCCGGTCATCCAGCAAGGCCGGCGCGCAGATGTACGTGTTGCGATGGATCTGGCCGTAGCGCAGAAAGCGCGCGTTTTCGAGGCCGGGGA
>DATGLJ010000004.1:0-13074 GCA_035294185.1 Occallatibacter sp.
GCGCGCCTGACGCGCCTCCTCTTTATTCGAGTCATACTCCAGACCGATGGAGTAGACGACCGGACCGCCCAGGTTCTGCACGCGGCGGATAGTCTGCTGCAGCGTGAGGTGCGAAGCGTTGTCGGAGCCGTCGGTGATGATGAGCAGCACTTCCTTGCGGTGCTGCGCGTGCCTGGCCAGTTCGTCGGCCGATGCAGCGACCGCGTCGTAGAGCGCGGTGGTTCCGTGCGAGTCGAAGCGGGACAAACCGCGATTGAGCGCGACCAGATCGGATGTAAATCCCTGGTCAAGATAGGCGCGATCGGAAAAGTTCACAATGAATGCTGCGTCATGCGGATTGGAGGCCCGCAGCAGGTGGAAGGCGGCTGCGTTCACGGCAGCGCGCTTGTCGCGCATGGAGCCGGAGTTGTCGACCAGAATGCCCATCGAGACGGGCTGATCCTGATGCCGGAACGCATTGATAGTCTGCGGGACGCCATCCTCCCAGACGCGAAAGTCTTTTTCAGTCAGGTCCGTTACAGTACGGCCCTTTTCATCCATCACTGCGCAGTCCAGCAGCACTTCGTCCACGTCGGCATGCAGAACGTACATGCCGTTCTGGCCCTTCTGCGCCTCCAGCGGGTTTGCATTGGGGTTATTGTTGCGGGCCGCGATGGGTGTCTCGTCCGGATCGATGGAGGGAATCGGGTCGCGATCCACGTCAAGCGGCGGCTGCGCTTCAGGCCTGGTGGGATCCTGAAGGACAACCGCCCGGGGGCCGTTTGCGGGCGCCGTTGCGGTGGCCGCCTGGGCCCAGGCCGCTGCTGCCAGCGCAAACGGCAGCGCTGCAGCGGCAAGCGGCCCAGGGCGGCGTAAAACGATAGACCTGAACAGGAACATAGTCGAGTCGAGAAGCGTACGCGCTCCTTGAGTTGGATGCGGAATCGGCGCGAACAGTAAAAAGCGAGCTGCTCGCCATCCGGGCCTGAGCGCTCAACGCAGCAGAACGCGCCGGGCGCGGCGCATTTGGCCGGGACCGCCGCTGCAGGCTGCTTTGTTATACTTCGAGAGTCAAAATCCCGGGCAAAAACCGGTTCCGGCTCATGAGTTTCGGTCTCTCCGGGGGCTTGTTTCGCTATTCGATTTTGGTTGCGATGGATTATTGTCCGGGCGGCGGAGATTTTGCTCCCGCCGGCCGGCGGTAGGATTCCGAGGGTAAGGATTTTGAAAACGAGTAGTTTTTGGATGAGCGCCGCTGCCGCTCTCGTGCTGGCAGCCGTGCTGGCAGGCTGCGGCAGCACCACCTATGTTGACAACAGGCAATTGCCGCCCAGCAAGCTCCTCAACCGGGTCATGATCGCAGTGCAGAACCCCAGCGCGCTGAGTAAAGGGGAGCTGCAGATCGTGGACGCCTTTTACGATGAGCGCAGCGGTTATGCCGGCACACCAGCCTCCTTCTCGATCGCCGGGTTCGGCGGCAACCTGCCTTACAGCATCCAGAACATGCCCGAAGAGCAGACCGGCGCAGTTTACAGCGAAGGCGACGGCAGCTTTGCGCTGATCGACTATCAGCAAGAGAAGGAATCGAGCACCGTCAGCGGGCTGAGCGGTCCGTCATCGAGCATCTTTCTCACCCGTAATGAGTCGTATGCCTTCGCCGCCAATCAGCAGTCGAACCTGTTTACGGTGGTGAGCACGTCCAGCAATACGGGCATCTCCTTTGGCCTGCCTGGCGTTTACCGCGTGAGCGTGAATCCAGGGGGCTCGATGGCGCTGGCGTTCGTGCAGAACTCCAACTATGCCTATTACCCGCGCCAGCTCACTCCGGCGCAGTCGATTGCCTACTCGAGCGGTCCCGGCTCCTGGCCTAAGGCGGCTGTGGACTGCGAACCGCAGAATGCGCCGACCTGGTGCCTGTTTCAGGTGCAAAGCCCGGATAAGGTGGATGCGACGGGCAACTATTACGGCGCTCCGCTGATCTTCGACAGGCCGGTCAAGGCGGTTTTTTCCGCCGACGGCAGCACGGCATACGTGCTGAACTGCGGCCCGGAGTGCGGAGGAACCAGAGCTTCGATCTCGATCCTGCCGGTTTCGCCGATGATCTTCCAGCCCGGACAGCAATCGGGGCTGTTGCCGTGCAACACGGCTCCCTGCGCCAATGCATCAGCGACGGCAATGAAGACGCTGGCCATCCCTGGCGGGGCGAGCAACGCGCTGGTCGATTCGAGCACCATGTACGTTGTGGGCCAGCAACCGCAGACCATCTCCGGCCAGACGTATTTCGGCGGCAATCTGACGGTGGTTAACCTGACCAGCTTCACGATTTCCAATCCTGCCGTTTCGATCAGCGACGGCGTGCCCGGGGGCGTCAGCCGCATGCTCGAGGCCGACGACAATACGCTTTGGATCGGCATGCGGCAGTGCACCAACGGCGTACGCTACGCAACAGGCGCAGCCGGCGGCTACGGCTGCCTGACGATGTACAACACATCGACCAACAAGGTGGTCATGATCGAGCCCTACCTGGGCGATGCTACAGGCATTGCCGCGGTCACCGGGCTGCATAAGATCTACACCGCCGAGGGCGGGCAGGTTTATATCTACTCCACGAAGGATGGCTCGGCCCTCAACAACGAGTTTGTGACCGTGACCGGCACGGCCTGGGATGTGGCTTATATGGACGCCATTACCGACGCCGACAACACCGTCTATTAGCGCAGCCGGTTGAGCTTCGCTGCTTCAATCGCCGTTTGCAGGCCGGTCCACCTTCGAACTTTATGCCAGCAGCGCCTGCGGATTTTCGCGCCGATGTTCTGGCCATCGCCGCACATCGCGACGATGTGGAGCAGACCTGCGGCGGGACGCTGCTGCGCATGGCCGCGCGCGGACTGCGCACGGCGATTCTGGATCTGACCCAGGGCGAGGCGGGAACGCGCGGCAGCGCTGCGCAGCGCGCCGCCGAAGCCGAAGAGGCGGCGCGGATACTCGGCGTGGGCTGGCGCGAGGCGCTCGGGCTGCCTGACGGAGCGATCGAGAATACCTACTCGAACAGGCTGGAGATTGTGCGCGTGCTGCGGCGTCTGCGGCCGCGGGCCGTCATCCTGCCGTACTGGCGGGCGCGCCATCCCGATCACGCGGTCACCGCAAAGCTGGGCTACGATGCCTGTTTCCTGTCAGGCCTGAGCAAAATCCAGACAGACGCCGAGCCGCACCGGCCTTTCAAGATTGTCTACGCCAGCCTTTATGCCGATGTGCGGCCAAGTTTTGTAGTGGACATTACGCCGTTTATCGAGCAGCGCCATCTTGCGCTGATGGCTTACAAATCGCAGTACGCGAACCAGACAGCGGGCGGCGGTCTGTTCGTTCCGGAAGAAGAGATTCGCGAGCGCACATTTGCCGAAGCGCGGCATTACGGGCTGCTGGCGGGCGTTCGCTATGGCGAGCCGTTCGTCCAGAAAGAAGTGGGCCTGGTCGACGATCTGACGCTTGTGCCTGTGCAATCGATCTGACCGTCAGCAGCGAGCTTCTTTGCCGCGGCG
Organism: Occallatibacter sp.; assembly: GCA_035294185.1. Taxonomy (GTDB): domain Bacteria; phylum Acidobacteriota; class Terriglobia; order Terriglobales; family Acidobacteriaceae; genus Telmatobacter. Next base: position 3,519 of record DATGLJ010000004.1, read on the forward strand.
GAGCCAGTATCGCGCCAAGCTATGCGCGCGGCGGAGCCTTCCTGCGCGGGCTGGCCGGCGCCGTCCGGAACGGCGTGGATTCAAGGCCGACGACAGCCGAAGGTTATTTGATTTTTATCGGACCCATCTTGTCGGGTTCACGCCTGACAACCGGCTTATTGCCGCCGCGTCTAACTGGATAGCGCCGCGGCTTCCGGCGGTTATATATGAAACTTTCCCGCCCTGAACTTCCCCGCCTCGAGCGGCGCCCCGAAATCGATGCTCTGCGCGGCGTTTTTCTTGTCTGGATGACGCTGACGCATTTGCCGACTCATTTCAGCGACTTCGTTAACTCGCCGGTCGGTTTCGTCTCTTCGGCGGAGGGATTTGTCTTCGTCTCCGCATTTCTTGTGGGGCGGCTTTACATCCGCGAACTTATTGAGGATGAACCGGGCGCGCGGATGAAGCTGTGGAAGCGGACTCTCAAGATTTACGGCTATCACCTGGCGATGCTGGCGCTGGCCTTCACCATCGCAGGCGCTTACGCCGTTCACACGCACCGGGCGGCCATCTACAACCTGCTCGATTTCTATATCGCGCATCCGGTGGTGGCCGTCGTCGGCTCGGTGCTGCTGCTCTACTGCCCGCCGCTGCTCGACATTCTGCCGATGTACGTGATCTTCCTTTTCTTTACGCCGCTGATTCTTTCGGCGGCGGTGCGGTTTGGCTGGAAAAAGGTCCTGGCGGCGAGCGGCTCAGTGTGGCTGATGGCGCAGTTCGGACTGCGCGATGTAGTGCACAACTGGATCGTCCAGGTGACGCATCTGCGTATTCCATTGCAGGAAACGGGAGCATTCAACCTGTTTGCCTGGCAGGCGCTGTGGGTGGCGGGCGTATGGCTTGGCGCGCGGTCGGCATTGCACGAGGCGACTTTCCGGCGGATTCCCGGCTGGGTGGCGGCGCTCGCCTGCCTGGCGTGCCTGTTTTTCATCGGCGTGCGCTGGGGCTGGCTGGGCCCACACCTTACGCAGGATGCGCTCGCCGCCCAGCTCGACAAATGGAAGATCGGGCCGCTGCGCGTCGTTAATCTCGCGGCGTTCTCGATCGCAATTTACTGGTTCCGCAAATTCCTGCTGCGCTTTGTCGCCAATGAGCCGTTTCTCACGCTGGGCAAGGCGTCGCTGCACGTCTTCTGCGCCCATGTTTTCTTCGTGTTTATCGGTCTTTCGCTGCTGATGCGGGATGTGGACGAAGACGTGGGCGCGCCGGCCGAGCAGTTGCATGGCATTCCCGCCATTGCGCTGCTGGTGGTTACATTTACCGGTTTGTTCCTGGTGGCTGTCCGGGTGGTGCGGCAGCGCAGGGCCGAGCGCGCGGCGCGCGAGAGAGCCCGCGCCGAGGCGGCGCAGACAGGCGCTGCCGGTCCCGGCCTGGAACAGGATGCGCAGTACGACGACCAGCTCAGGCCGCCAGCCCTTGCCAGGGCGGAACGCTGAAAAATCCCGGACCTTCGACCGGGATTACGGGATGGCGAAATTCATCAAACATTTGCAAATTCTTTGCCGCCGTGCATTACTCTGAAGATGAAAATTGGCGAGCTGCCCGATAGTCGCTTAACGGCCGCCGTCTGAGGGATTTACCCGCTTGAGCCAATCCATTTTCGTACTGGAAGACGAAACCGACATCGCCCGGCTGGTGCAGCATAACCTTGAGGCGGCCGGATTCGAGGCCCGTCTGTTTCACACTCCCACGAACCTGGTTCCCGAGGCCGAACGCAAAGCGCCGGCTCTCTTTCTGCTGGATATCATGGTTCCCGGCGGCGACGGACTGGACGTTTGCCGGCGGCTGCGCAATAATCCGGCGCTTTCGACGGTTCCGATCATCTTCCTGACCGCGCGAGCGGGCGAAAACGACCGGGTGCTGGGTCTCGAACTCGGCGCCGACGATTACATTACCAAGCCGTTTTCGACGCGTGAGCTGGTGGCGCGGGTCAAAGCTGTGCTGCGGCGCTTCGAGCGGCCCGATCCGCCATCGATTGTGAGCTTCGAAGAGGTCGTCATCGACGCCAGCGCGATGCAGCTGAAGGTGCGCGGCGAGCTGACCACGACCACCGCAACCGAATTCCGGCTGCTCGATTATCTGGCCCGCCATCCGGGACGGGTATTCAGCCGCGATCACCTGCTCGATGCCGTCTGGGGCGATGCCCGCTTTGTGACCCCCCGCTCGGTCGATGTCTATGTGCGGCGGATCCGTGAGAAAATCGAGCTTGATCCGGAAAATCCGCGCTATCTGAAGACAGTGCGTGGCGCCGGTTACCGCTTTGAAATGCCCAAGAACGGCGCCTGACGGGCTTTATGACCCATAAGGTCTTTTCCAGGCTGCTCGGCCTGTTCGTCCTGCTGCTCCTCTTCCACACGATGGTGATGGTGGCGGTGTTCCATCATTTTGCGGAACGCGCAGCCAGCGATTCTTTGGGCGCACTGGTGCGGCAGGCGCTGTGGTCGGGGCTGATCGCGCTCCTGATTGCCCTGCCGCTGGCCGCGGTTGTGGCCGGCCGCATCTCAGCGCGGCTGGCGCGCGTGGTGGCGTTTGCGCGGCGCATCGCCTCCGGCGAGCTGAGCGCGCGGTTGCAGATGCCGGATGGCGATGACGAATTCTCCGAGATGGAGGCGGCTCTGAACCGCACGGCGGAGCGGCTGGACGCCGACTTTGCGGAGCTTGAGAGCGGCCGGCAGGAACTGGCGGCGATGCTCGACGCCATGCAGGAGGCCGTGGTTGCCGTCTCCTCGGACGGACAGGTGCGCTGGTCGAATGCGGTGATGCAGCGCATTGCCGGGACCCAGGTTCGCGCCGGCCGGCCGCTCGTCCACTCGGTGCGCGACCCGGAGTTTCTGGCCAGCGTGCGCGGAGCGCTGGAGCGGCGCGAGCTGTGCTCGGGCCGGGCTACGTCGCTTGCGCCGGGCCGCGTCTTCGAGGTGAATGCGGCGCCGCTGCCCTCTGGCGGGGCGCTGGCCGTTCTGCACGACGTGACCGGCATCGAGGCGGCGCAGAAGACGCGGCGCGACTTCGTCGCCAACGTAAGCCACGAGCTGCGCACGCCGCTCACCTCTATCCAGGGCTATGTTGAAACACTGATCGAGGATCCGAATCCGACTCCGGCCATGACGCGGGAGTTCCTCGGCATCATCCTGAAGAACGCGGCGCGCATGAGCCGGCTGACAGAGGACCTGCTGGCGCTGGCCAGCGTGGAAAGCCCCGACTACAAGCTTTCGCTGCAGCCTACCCGGGCCAGCGCCCTGGTGCATGACGCAATCCAGTCGCTGGGCGGCATCGTGGTGGATTCCGGCGTAAATCTTCAATCTGCCGGAGCGCCCAGCGAGCTTGTCATGGCCGATCCGGACGCCATGAACCAGGTCTTCGGCAACCTGATCGAAAACTCACTGAAGTACGCAAAGGAGGGCAAGCGCATCCGCATCGGCGCGCAGCTGCTTGCCTCGGAGGTGCAGTTTACGATTCAGGATTTCGGACCCGGCATTGCTTCCGAACACCTGGAGCGCATCTTCGAGCGCTTCTACCGCGTGGACAAAGCGCGCTCGCGCGAGTCCGGAGGAACGGGCCTGGGCCTGGCCATCGTAAAGCACATTGTGCAGGCTCACGGCGGGCGCGTGTGGGTGGAGAGCGAGCTTGGCTCCGGCGCGTCGTTCCATTTCACACTGCCGCTGGCGCAGCCGTAGAGCGTTCCGGCCGGCACATTCCGCCGGCCCGGACCGCGATATTTCCCCGCATCTGCGATTCCTTCCCGCATTTCACTTGGCCGTAACATTTGCATTGCACAATAAATCACGGCAGGTGAATCCCGAAGGAGCGTGAACGTGAAGAAAACTGTCGTTGCCATTGCGTTGTTCGCACTGGGGCTGGGTGCCGCCCAGGCCCAGAAGCTTACCGGTGCAGGGGCTACATTTCCTTACCCCATCTACTCGAAATGGTTTGCAGAGTATAGCGCGGCGCATCCGGGCGTCGAGATCAATTACCAATCGATCGGTTCCGGCGGCGGCATTCGCCAGGTGACGTCGGGGATTGTGGATTTTGGGGCCTCGGATATGCCGATGACCGACGATATGCTGGCCAAGTCGCAGGTAAAACTGGTGCACATTCCTACGGTGCTGGGCGCGGTTGTGCCGATTTTTAATGTTCCCGGCGTCAGCGATCTTCGCTTCAGCCCTGAGGTGCTGGCGGATATCTACCTGAACAAAATCACCAACTGGAATGACCCGCGCATCGCCAGGGACAACCCGGGCGTGAAGCTGCCCGACCAGAAGATCCAGGTGGTGCACCGCTCCGACGGCAGCGGAACCAGCTTTGTCTTCACCGACTACCTGAGCAAGGTGAGCCCTGAGTGGAAGAGCGGACCGGGCGCGGGCACGTCGCCCGGCTGGCCGGTAGGCATTGGCGGCAAAGGCAACGAGGGCGTGGCTGCGCTGGTGCGCGAACTGCCGGGCGCAATCGGTTACGTGGAGCTGATTTACGCCTTGCAGAATCACATTGCTTTCGGCGCCGTCCGCAATCCGGCGGGCAACTGGGTGAAGGCGTCCATCGACGGCGTGACGGCGGCGGCGGCAAGCATCCGGAACATGCCAGCCGATTTTCGCGTGTCGATCACCAACGCCCCGGGAGCCGATGCCTACCCGATCTCGAGCTTTACTTACCTGCTGATTCCCACCCATCCGACGGATATGGCGAAGGAAAGGGTGCTGCGGGATATGTTGAGCTGGATCGTGAAATCGGGCGAGAGCGAGGTGTCTGCGCTCTCCTATGCGCCGCTGCCGGAGAACGTACAGCAGAAGGTGCTTGCGACGATTTATTCGCTGCCACAGTAATTAATTTATTCGCTGCCACAGCAATCGCGCGGGAGGCGGCGGATTTGCGAAGCCCGGGCCATGCTGCAAAGAGAAGGATGCAGCACAGCCCGGGCTTCGTTGGTTCTAGGGTCCTGCTATTCCGGCTTCGATGCCCGTAGAACAGGCTGCATAACTGCTGTTTTGCAGGGGCGCAGGCTGCGCGGGTGCGGCGAAGACCCGGATCGATTCCGGCCCGGCGGACTTCGCCTTTTCGAGCGATCGTTCGGCTTCTCGCAGCACCACCACCGGCGAGCGCCCATAGCTCTGCGCGATGCCGAAGCAGGCCGAAAGCCGAACGGATTCCCCACCCGGCCGGAAGGGCGGCGAAAAGACCTCCAGGCGCAGGCGTTCGGCAAGCATGATGGCGTTTGCAGTGGCGCAGCCCGGCAACGCAATCAGAAATTCATCCTTGCCCGTCCGGCCGATCACGTCGTAGCTGCGCAGCAGGCGGCCGGCGCGCGCCGCCACCTGGCGCAGCAGTTCGTCGCAGGCGTTCATGCCGAGCCGCATATTCCAGTGGCCAAAATCGTCCAGGTCAAACAGCACCAGCGACATTGCCGTCCTCATCCGCTGCGCGCGGTCGGTCTCCCGAACAAGCCTCGACAGCAGCGCACCGCGGTTATACACGCCGGTCAGCCTGTCGATGCGGGCATTCCGGGCCTCTTTCTCGCGCATCTCATCGAGAGCGGTCAGGTTGCGGCGCGAGCGCAGCACCAGCCCGGCGCGGAGCGGCCAGTAAGCCGGGTCTGTGCTGCGAAGTATCAGATCGTCGACGATTCCGCTCTCCAGGCATGCAATCCCATCCTGCGTCACGGCATCGGAAATCAGAACAATCGGAAACTGCTGCCCCGCGGCGCGCGCCGCGGCCAGAATGTCCTGCAAATTGCCGGGAAGCGCAGCATCGAGCAGGACAAGGTCGGGCAGGACGCCCGATCGCGAGCCGCTCATCGCAAGCTGCGCCGTTTCCGCGGTCGGAGCCATCTCCACGCGTGCGCCGGCGACGACAAACACCGGCTCGACGCGCTGAATAAGCTCCATCTCTGCGGTAGCCAGCAGGATGGTCTGCGGCACAGGTGCGAGCATCGGCAGCCGCCTCCTCAATGCACTCCATCGGCAAAAATTAGAAAATATTGAGGAAGGCTGTGAATTTCTTCAGAAAACAGCCAATGGCCTGTTCAGAATTTCGGGTAACGAAGGTCAGAACCGCTTTCCTGGCTGTCGGGATCGGCGAAGAACCCGCGCAGTGCGGGCCATGAGGCCCTGGACTGCGCGGGTCAGCAAACAGGCGCCAGGGAACCCGCTCTAATCGACGAACTCCACCTGCGGCGCAACGGTGATGATGCCGCGCTGGTAGCCTGTCTCGAGCAGCCTGCGGATGGCCTCGCGGCCATCCGGCCCGTAATCGAGCGTCCGTTCGTTAACGTACATGCTGACGAAGCGGCCAGCCAGACCCGCATCGAGATCGCGCGCAAACTGCATGGCGTATTCGAGCGCCTGCTCGCGGTGTTCGAGCGCGTGGCGGATCGAGTCTCGCAAGGCCCTGGAGATGACGCGGTGCGATTCGGCGCCGAGCGAGCGGCGAATGGCATTGCCGCCGAGCGGCAGCACCAGACCCGTGGTCTCGCGCCACCATGCGCCCAGATCGACGATCTTGTTGAGGCCGCTCGAAGCATACGTCAACTGGCCCTCGTGGATGATGAGCCCGGCCTCGTACTTGCCGGCCAGGATCTCGGGAATGATGCGGTCGAAGGGAACGACCGCCGTCTCGATCTCCGGATTGAAGATCCTGAGCGCCAGATAAGCTGTCGTGAGCGTGCCCGGAACGGCTACGCGGATGTGGCTCAGATCGGCCGCCGTGAGCTTGCGCGGCGAAACGATCATGGGGCCGTAGCCCTCGCCTACGCTGCCGCCGCAGCCCATCAGCACGTAGTTCTGCTGGATGTACGGATAGGCGTGAAAGCTCACCGCCGTCACATCGAAGAATGCTTCCTGCTGCGCGCGGCGATTCAGCGTCTCAATATCGTTCAATGTGTGCGAAAACTTGTAGCCGGGCACGCGGATCTTGTTCGTCGCCAGCCCGTAAAACATGAACGCATCGTCGGAATCGGGGCTATGGGCAATGGAAATTTCGGCAACGGGGCTTGAGACAGGTTTTCCAGCCTGGGGGGTACTCACGGCAACAAATCCTTTCAACTATCTTCCAGTAATGCTTTAACGGATATAGACCGGCTCACAGGCCTAGCTGGCGCGCCGGCGCATGCGCACCCAGCCGGCGGCGATGCCGGCCGCCGCGGCTGCCTTCAGCGCGTCGCCGGGCAAAAACGGCAGCAAGGCGGCAACTGTTGCGAACCGCGCGCCGGCGTGCGGCAGAGCGGCAAGCCACAGAGCGCCGCAGGCGAGGATCGCCAGGTCGCCGGCGGCGGCGCTCGCAAGCGCACTGCCAAAGCTGCGTCCGGTTCTGCGCCACAGCCAGGAGATCAGGGCCGCAGCCGCCGGATAAGCCATCAGGTAGCCGCCTGTCGGTCCCAGCAGATGGGCCAGGCCCGCAGACGCTCCTGCCGCCGGCGCAAACACCGGCAGTCCCGCGGCACCCTCGGCAAGGTACGCGGCAAAGGTGGCCGCAGCCATGCCCGGCGTAAGAAGCAGGCCCAGCAGCAGCACTGCAAACGGCTGCAGCGAAAGCGGAACCGGCGTAAATAACAGCGGAATGGAAATGTGCGCGCAAAGCGCGGCAAACATTGTGCCGCACAGCACAATGCCGGCCGGGCGCAGGGTTTTTTCCGTGGCCTCGGCCAGGTTGCCGCCAAAATCCATAAGAAGCTGTTTCATACGGGCAGGCCTCCTTCAGGGCTACAAAAGAAGTTTAAAACTCGCGATCGGACTCATGGTCTTTGTCCACGCGCGAAGGCGGCTCATGCCGCAGCCTCGCGTGCTGTATGCGAATATGACGCGCCATCGCCAGCGCCGCCGTAAGCAGCGCTGCGAGCGATGCCAGCAGACAGACAATGAGCCAGCGCATAGGGCGAACCACCAAAGAATATCAGAGGACGGCGTATCAGGGCCGCTGGGGTGATGGATCAGTTTGAAATCGCATTCCCTGCGGCGCTGAAGCCCGGAAGCATTTTGCCTGACCGATGTACGGGCTCATGCCCATACTCTTCAAGCTGACCCGCTACCGCCGCTTGAGCCAGGCCTGCAGCCAGTCGAGATAACCGCGGCTGCCGTGTTTCACATCGAGCACCAGAAACTCGGGCGTCTCGTAGCTGTGCAGCTCTTGCAGGCGCGCTTCGAGGGCCGCGATCCGGCTGGCGGAGGTCTTGAGCAGAAGCAGCGTCTCGGCCGCGGACTCGATCGCGCCTTTCCACGGATAGATCGATTGCACGCCCGGCACCAGCGTGGCGCAGGCGGCCAGCCGCTCCTCTACCAGCGTGCGTCCGATGCGCCCTGCCTCCTCAGGGCTGGCGGCGGTGCTGAGAACAATGCGGGCGGATATACGGGGTTTGGGCATACGTGCCTCTCTCCAGGATGCATTGCTTCGACTGTACCGCGAACCGGCCGGGCCGCGGCCCGGGCTGCAGCTTCGCGCAGCCCGGCTGCCGGAACACCGGTCGAAAGCGCCTGCAGCGGGCTTTGTGGCTCCAGGCTGCGCGCAGTAGGATAGGCCATGCGCGCTTCGATCCGCTGCTTTGCAATATGCCTGCTCGCCGTCTGCGCCGCGGCGGCCCTGCCGGTAGCCGCGCAGAGCACAGCGCCGAGTCAGAGCTCCGGCGATCAAAGCTCTGCAGTCCCGGCAGCAAAGCTCCCGCAAAAGCGGCCGCCTTCGCCCAGCGATATCGGGCCGCCAATTCCCACGCGGTATGACATGCTGCGCGGCGCCTACGGCCCGTTCCGCGCCAACAACGACCTGCTCTATTACCACCTCACGGTGCGCGTCGACCCCGCGCAGAAACTCATTCGCGGCGACAATGTCATCCGCTTCCGCATGCTCAGGGACGGAACGCGCATCCAGATCGACCTGACGGACAAGCTCGACATCGACAAAATCCTCTTCGAAGGCAAGCCGCTCAAATACACGCGCGATACCGGCGCGGTTTTTATTGATTTTCCCGAAACGCTGCGCGCCGGAAGAGTCTATTCCGTTGACTTTTTCTACTCCGGCCATCCGCCGGAGACGGGCCGCTTCGGCGCTTTCACGTTCAGGCGCGACGCTGCAGGCCACGTGTGGATCAACACGGCCTGCGAGGGCACCGGCGCCAGCATCTGGTGGCCGAATAAAGACCAGTGGCGCGACGAAGTGGAGAGCATGGACATCAGCGTGGAGATTCCTAACGGCCTGGTGGACGTGTCGAACGGCAGATTTGCGGGCAAGACGGACCTCGGCGACGGCTACACGCGCTGGAACTGGCACGTGAGCTACCCGATCAATAACTATGACGTGGCGCTGAACATCGGCAATTACGTGCACTGGCACGAGAGTCACAACGGGCTCGACATGGACTACTACGTCCTGCCCGAAGACCTCGACAAGGCCAGAAAACAATTCGCGCAGGCGCCGGGCATGATCGATGCATTTACGCACTACTTCGGCCCGTATCCCTTTGCGCGAGATGGCTACAAGCTCGTCGAAGTGCCGTATGCCGGCATGGAGCACCAGAGCGCCGTGGCGTATGGCAATGGCT
>DATGLJ010000005.1:0-14413 GCA_035294185.1 Occallatibacter sp.
GACGAGCCCGAGCGTATTCGTCTCGGCCGTAACTTTCTCCACGCCTTCCGGCTGGAGTTCGCGCACCCGCTCAGCGGCAGCCCGCTCGAGCTGGAAGCTCCGCTGCCGGGCGAGTTTGTGGACCTCCTCCGGCGCCTTGGCCGCGCGGCAAGTGATTGAAATGCTGCCGGTTTTCGCCTGGCGATGAAGGTCTCAAAATATCGGCTGAGGCAAAACAGCGCCTTGGTAGAATGTGAGAGTCATGATCAACAGGTTTTTCGTTGCACGGACTGGCGGCCGCCCGTGGTTATCCAGATGTGCGGCCGTTCTTTTGGCGGCTGTGTTTCCCGTAGCCGCAATCCCGGCGCAGCCGTCGCCCGCAGCGCCGCAGCAGGCGTCCCCGGCCGCGACAAAGCCGGCTGCTCCGGGCCAGGCCGGATCAGGTCAGCCGGCTTCCGCCCAGCCTGATCAGGCGAAGAATATGCAGCCTGCCGATGCCGCGCAACCGGCCGCGCAGCCTGCAGCAGAGGCCGAAACCGACGTGGGCACGCCGACTCTAAAACTGGGCGCCAACGAAGTCGATCTGATCTTCACCGTCACCGACAGTCACGGTCACTATATTCCCAACCTCAAGCAGAGCGACTTTGCGCTGCTCGACGACCAGCGCGCGCCGGCCGAGGTGACGTCGTTCCACCAGCAGATCAACCTGCCTTTGCGCGTAGGCATCGTCATCGATGCCAGCACATCCATTCACTCGCGCTTCCAGTTCGAGCAGCAGGCCGCAACCGAATTCCTGCTGCAGATTCTCAAGGCCCGATCGGACCGCGCCTTTGTGATGGGCTTTGATGTGACGCCGGATGTTACGGCCGACTGGACCAACGACTTCGACGCGCTTCAGACAGGCATCAGCCGTCTGCGGCCCGGCGGCGGCACAGCCCTCTTCGATGCCGTCTACACCGCCTGCCGCGACAAGCTCCTCACGGCCCGCGGTCAGGAACCGGTGCGCAAGGCCATCATCCTGCTCTCTGACGGCGATGACAACCAGAGCCGCGTCTACCTGTCCGAGGCCATCAAGGAGTGCGAGCGCGCCGAGACGATCATTTACGCTATCAGCACCAACTGGACGCCGAGCCGCGGACGCGGAGATAAGATTCTGCAGCAGCTCGCCGAAGAGACCGGCGGCGAAGTCTTCTTCCCGCCTTCGGTCGAGGACCTTTCCAACAGCTTCCAGGACATCGCCACCGAACTGCGCAGCCAATATGCGCTCACCTATACGCCGGCCGATTTTAAATACGACGGATCGTTCCGCACGATTTATCTCTATTGCTACGACCGGCGCTACAAGGTGCGAGCCAAGAAGGGCTACTTCGCTCCTCGCCAGTAGAGCCCGCTCGAATCGCCGCGAGCACATCCCCTGATGCCGCGATGGGCTACCGTCGCGGCATTGCCATTTGCGCCTCGGGATGTTTTCCGGGATGGCGTCCTTCCTCGGCTCGCGGCGGCCGGGAAGATGCCGGAGCGAAAAACGTGACGAAGGTCATGCGCTAAAAGACGCAAAATAAATTGCGTCCGGCGCAACTTTTCTGAATCGCTCCGGGTTCCCACGATTGCAGCCGGCTGTAGGGAACGCCCCTACGGTCAGGCGCGCAGATCAACGTCTGGCGCGGTTCCGTGTGTGCGCGGCCGGAATAACCACTGTTTGGCTTCTGCTCCAGCATCCGGGCAGGCAGTCCTGCTCCCAGGTTTTACTTGTACCGCGGCCATCTGCGGGATGCGGGCGATTGCGTGGAAGCTCGCCATGCAAACCGGGTTGCCGTCCGGGGATGGATGCAGCAGCCGAACAGATTTCCTGCATGGGCACGGAAAGCGCAGAAAGAGAGGCCGATGTCATGTCCCCCAATCCTTTCCTGAAGGTTCGCATTCTGTTCCTTCCCGCGCTTGCAGCGGCCGCGCTTCTGGCGGCGGGCTGCGGCAGCTCTCTCACCGCCTCATCGGCAGCCTCTTCTGGCCCGATGGGCTCCGCTTTTGTGGTCGGCACCGATGCGCCGCTGGCCTCGGTCGTGTCGCTCCAGGCGCAGCTAAAGAGCATTACGCTCACCAGCACGACTGGAACGACGGCGAACATGCTCGGCACGAACACGCCCACTGTGGATTTCGCCCGCTATAACGGCCTGCAGGGCCTGGTCGATATGAACGATGTTCCGGCCGGGACTTATAACAGCGTCACTATTAATCTTGGTCCGGTAAGCATCGGTTATCTCGATACCACCAAGACGCCTCCGGCCATTAACACGGAAACGGCGACGCTCACGACATCGTCTGTAACCATTCCGCTCAACAAGCCGCTGGTGATCGCCGCTTCCGGTGGGCAGCCGGTGGGCCTGCGCATCGATCTGGACCTGGCGCAATCGGTCCAGACCAGCAACGGCGCGATTACCGGCACGGTCGATCCGACGTTTGACGTGACGACGGTGGCGCGCACCGACCAGGGCGCGCACATTGACGAATTTGTCGGCGCGGTGACCACGCCGCCGTCCAGCGCTACGGCGACCTCGTTTGTGATCACGGGCCCGCATGGCGAGCCGTTCACGATCAACGTCAGCTCCTCGACGCAGTGGGATGGCGGCGCGACGCTGGCCTCGCTGAACACCAACAGCATCGTGGCTGTGGCGGGGCAGTTCGACCCGGCCGACCAGACGCTGGATGCCGACGAAGTGGCCCTCGTCTCCGACACGGCCTTCTATGCAGGCGGGCTTGTGACCTATGTGACGCCTTCGAGCGGCGCAGCCAGCAGCTTCGACTTCTATGTGCGCCGGGTGCTTCCCGACAGCACGGCGGTTCAGCTGGGCGATATCGCGCAGGTGAACCTGACCGGGAACGAGAAATACGGCATCTACTGGATGCACAATGCGTTCACGAACCTGCTGTTTAACTCGAGCGCGCTGGTGCCGGGCCAGGAGATCAGCGTGGGCGGCCAGGCGAGCGCCGAAACCAACCTCAACGCTTTGACGGTCGACCGCATCTACCTGCAAAACTGGGGCTATAACGGCACCATCGTTGCAGGCAGCCAGAACTCGGGGCAGGGAACCTTCCAGATGCAGGTGACCGGATTTGCTGGAGTGCTGGTACCGTCTACGGTCACCGTCTATCTGGGACCATCCTGCGACTTCCGCTACGGCTTTGGAGCGTTCGGCGATCTGTCCGACGGCGCAAAGGTTCGTGTGGTCGGGCTGCTGCTCAAGAACACAACTAATGGACAACTGGTGCTGCTGGCCCGCCATCTCGACGGGTTCAACTTCACCGATTTTTCAACGACCGCCTGGCAGTAAGCGGGCATAAGCCTGAGCAACAATCGAGACGCAGAAACGCCGGAGCTGAATGGGGGCAGCTCCGGCGTTTGTATTTGTAGAAAGCAGAGAACAAGGAAGCGAGAAAGCCCTGGTGAAAATCAGACCATGCCGGGCGTGATGCTCAGAACAGACCGGCGATGGGCGGGAAGGTGAGCAGCACGGCGAGAACGAGCAGAGCGATTGAGATGGCGTTGATGCGGGCCAACTTTACGGAGCGGGCGCGCCAGCCGAGGTGCAGCACAATCCATATCGCTATCCACAGAACAATGGCTGAGGTGGTGACGCCGGAGAGCGGACCGGTGGGTTTGGAAAAGATGAAGAAGCTTTTGGCCGCGGCGGATTTGTCGCCGACGATGGCGAAGACGGCCAGAAGGAATGAGCCGATTCCGGCGGCGAGAACGGCTGCTGCGCCGGCGCCGTTGGTCTGTGCGGCGGTTCCGTGTGCGGAAGAATGTGCAGGGCGGGTTTGCGTATTCATGGCTGGGCTCCGCGGATGAGATGGAGGGTAGAGCCGCCGGAGACCGGCGCGGCTTTGACCAGCATGGCGCCGAAGAAGCCGGCGACGCCTGCGGCAATAAAGCTGACCAGCACAAAAACCAGGACGGCGTTCCGCAGTTGCGGTTCGCGCCTGAGGTTGCGGCCGTACTGGAAGGCGACCGCGGCAGCCATGGTGATGGCGATGGGAACCAGCCAGGCGATGTGCTCCTTCCACTCCATTCCGATGGAGTGCCAGCCGCTGGTGGCTGGGCTTGAGAGCAGCAGCCGCTGCGGATAGCCGGCAAGACTGGCTCCGGCTGGCGGCACGGCGCGATACCAGGGATAGATCGCGTAGGTGCCGGTGAGCACGGCGATCCAGGCGAGTACGGCCATGGCGAGCAGATAGAAGCGCAGAAAACGCTCATCGCGGCTGGTAACAGGTGCTGCGGCGGCGGGCGAATAACGGCGCCATAACTCCACTATTGCGGCCGAGCAGGCGAGCAGATAGAGCATGCCGAAGCCCATGCCGTGGATCAGGGTCCAGAGACTGCGGGTGGTGATTTCCATTTTCCCTTCTCCGAAATTGTGCCCGAGGGACTTTCAGGAAAGCATAGCGTGTGCGCTAGAAGTTGGCGAGAAGCGTCTTGTCATCGCCCGGCGTTCCTTTGTCCTTGCCCCAGGTCCAGTACATGCCGGCGTAGGCGTAGATCTCGGTCTGGCCGGCGAAAGAGTGGCCGAAACAGAACAGAAATTGCTCATTTGGGTTGCGCCTGAAGTGGTAGTATCCGCCGATATCGGCCATCGCCGAGGCCTGGATTTGCGGCGTCCCCAGCCCTTCGCGGGCATGGGCGAAGAGTTCCGCGCCCAGTTCCAGCCGCTCGCCGAGTTCTTTCTTGACGAGCCAGCCGGTGTACGGGAAGCTGCGGTAACCGGTCTGCTTCACGATGGTGTAGCCTCCGCCGCCGTCGAAGAGCCACGCGCCCCTGTTCTTCTGCAGCCAGATGGGAACTTTAAACCACGGTGTGCCGACGCCCAGGCCTTCGTTGAAATTGCCCGTGGGCATTTCGTACATGGGGAAGGTTCCGATCTGCGGCATGCGTTTGCCCTCTCTGACGAAGGCGACCTTGGTGCCCAGTTCCATGTCGGTCAGTCCGAAGGCGCTCGGCCCCTGGCCTGCCTCCGGCGCGTAGACCGGGCTGTTCGACGGATGGATCGAGCCCCACGGCAGGACGGCGTGCAGTTGAAGGCGCGGAAGAGCGCCCCAGTTGAATTCAAAGGCCGGACCCGTCGAGTCGATCTCCACCGGCGTGCCGTCTGCGGCGCCGAAAACATAGAACTCATAATGGTGCAGGTCGACGGGGACCGGATCGTCGGTCTGGAACGGCGGGCCCTGCGCGCATAGCTGCGCGCCGCTCAGAGCGACGGCGAACAACAGAGGCAACCGCAGAAGGAAGATGCGCGGCATGACGAACCTGTATCTGCTGCGCACATTATATCGAAGTTCGATATCAGTCAGGGGAGCTTTAGTCAGGGGATTTCCGGCAGCCCTGCGCTATATTCGTTGCTGTGACGGACCATCGGCGCGAACTCTACTATGGACTGATCCGCATTCACGTGCTGCTGCATGCGGCCGAGGAGCCGATCTTCGGCATGGAGATGATGACGGAGCTGGCGCATCACGGCTATTGCATCGGTCCGGGTACGCTCTATCCAATGCTGCACGGAATGGAGCGGGCCGGACTGCTGAAATCTACGATGGATACCGCGACGGGGCGCAGAAGGCGCATCTACCGGATCACTGCGGCGGGCAGGCGGGCGTTCAGCCAGGCCCGTGAGAAAGTCGACGAGTTGCACCGCGAGTTGCACGAAGCGCATCCGCGCCTGCGGCGCGAATTGCCCCGGGGCGGGGGAGGGCCAAAGATGCAGACCCGGGCTCGAAAAAATAGTTTCGCGGAAAAAGTTACGGTTTCCCGCCGATGATCTCGCCCGTGGGAGGCCAATCCCTTCCTTCCGGGGATTTACCCCGCGCATCGCCGCGAAGGGCATCCGGTGTATGATGGCAGGGTGAGGCGGTTATTCCAGCTCGGGGCGCTGCTTTTGTTGGCTGTAGCCTTTGCGGCTCCCGTGGTCGAATGTTTCGACCGCTGGGATGCTCCGGGAATAGCGAACGACACCGAATTTTCGCTCTTTGCGTTTGTCGCGCTTCTCTGCCTGACCCTGATCGTATGCAGGCTCCTCAAGGCCCTCACGCTGCAGATCCGCCTTATCTCCCTGCCCTATTCGCCGCAACCGGCAGCGCCGTCCGGCGTAATGCAGGGCGGCAGCGCCCCGGACTTCTTCGTCCCTCCTCTCAGTTCACCGCCGCTTCGCATCTGATCTCCCATCTCGAGCGCGCTGTCCGGCGAACCTGAAGGTTCGCTCCCTTCCTACGTGTCTGCGTCGTTCTGCCGCAGACCAGCGCTGCTTCACCGGGAGATAAAATCTGTGCCTGTTTCAACGCCAGTTACTCGCATCTTTGCGCTGTTGTGCGTTTTTATAGCCGTATCCGTTTCTGTGCCTGCCCAGGATGGGGCAACCCGGGACGCTGTTCCGAGTTCCTCGATGGCTACTTCGCCCAATCCCGCCCCGGCCAGTCCGAATGCTCTTCCATCGGCGGCCTCAACGGCGCCCGAAGAGCGCCGCGCCGAGGCGGAGCGCGAGCTGAAACAAGAAGAGCGCCAGCGCATGCTTGGAGTCGTCCCTGCCTTTACGGCCGTTTTCAGCGGCCGGGCTGTGCCGCTTTCTTCGAGCCAGAAGTTCCGCCTCGCATTAGCCGACGGCGTAGACCCGTTCGACTTCTCCGTATCTGCGTTCGATGCGGCGCTTGAGCAGAAGAATAACGAGTTTCCTGCTTACGGTTCTGGCTGGGCCGGCTATGCCAGGCGCTATGGCGCCTCCTACGCCGACGATTTCGACGGCGAGCTGTGGAGCGAAGGCATTCTGCCCTCCATCCTGCATCAGGATCCCCGCTACTTCCGGCTCGGTCGTGGAAGCTTCCGTCATCGCCTCGGCTACTCGCTCCTTGCCGCGGTCCGCGCCCGGGGAGACAACGGGCAATGGCAGTTCAACGCCTCCAACATCGGCGGCAACCTGATTGCCGGCGCGATTTCGAACGCCTATTATCCCGCTGCGGATCGCGGAGCCGGGCTTACCCTGCAGCGCGGCTCCATCGATATCGCAGAAGGGCTTGTGCAATTGGTGGCAAACGAGTTCTATCCCGATGTCTCCCGGGCGCTCTTCCATCGCAGGAAAAAGCCGGCGCCTCTCGACACAGCCGGTCCGTGAGCTGCCAGGAAGGAAATCAGCCCGCACGAATGCCCATAAGCCGATCCGCTGGAATAGCAAACAGGCCTCGGGCAGCGGGTCGGTTTGAAGGGTGCGGGCTTGAGCCCTTACCTAAGCCAGGCAAAAGGCTTCCGGGCCTCAGTCCCGATGGGAATGCGATTTAAAAACAGACCCCACTCCCAGGCCTCGCCTCGCCGGCAATTCTCTGATAAACTGAAAGTTCTGAGTTCAATTGCAGGAAAACACCATGTCAATCCATCCAGTAATGCAGCGCCTGGCCGACAAGCTCAAGCGCACCGATTTGCCCGAGTTTGCGCCCGGCGACCAGATTCGCGTTCAGGTGAAGATCAAGGAAGGCGACAAGGAGCGGCTGCAGGCATTCGAAGGCCTGGTCATCGCCATCAATCGCGGGCCGCAGGGCACCTTCACCGTGCGCAAGATGAGCTTCGGACAGGGCGTCGAGCGCATTTTCCCGTTCAATTCCAAGGTGATCGAAAAGATTGAGAAGGTGCGCAGCTACCGGGTGCGCCGCGCCAAGCTGTTCTATATCCGCGGTCTGCGCGGCAAGGCTGCCCGATTGAAGGAAATCGACCGCGAAACGGGCAAAGTGCGGGTCTAAAGCATTCTCGGGAACTCCATAGTCTTTCGAAGAAACCCAAAGTGGCCTTTCCTTTGAGGAAAGGCCACTTGAGTTTTCACCGTCGGTCGATTGCAGGTGCGAGAGGATGCTGTAACCCGCCACGATCTGCAGAAGGAAGAGAAACGGCTCCGGCAGCTGCCGGAGCCGTTTCTGCGATCGGCCGAAGAGGCGATCGCCTTCCCGCCCAGATGCAGAAAAAACGCATTGCGACTCTCGCCCTATTGAAGGCGTGGTCCTGCTCAGGCGGTTTGCTCGCTCAGCAGGCGCTTCAGGGCGAGCTCGAGATCGGGATTGTCGATCGCCTCCTGCGTGATCGCGCAGGAACTGAGATAGTGCGGGTTGATGTGCGAGAGGGTTTCATTGTGAAACAGCTCCCGATGCGTGAGCAATGCCTGGCGAAGGTACATGCGCGGAAGCGTGCCGGAGTGGTACTGGCAGATGCCGCCCATGTCGGGATTTTCCCGGATGAATTCTTCGAGCCGGCACTCGTATTCGAGAAGCCTGGAAAAATCCTTTTCAGGGCCGAACTCCCAGGACATATCGCCGGTGGCCCAGAGACCTGCGTAGCCGTCGCTGCGGGCCTTTTCGAGCGAGCTCCGGAGCGTCTCCATCATGTAATCGATATCGAATTTTCCATCGCGCAAATGGCTTTGCGCAGAAGAAAAAATCAGGCTGCCCCGCGCCACTTCCTGCAGAACATCGACTCCGGTTGCGGCCAGATATGACCGCATGCCGGCAATCATGGGCGGGCTGTTCAGACATAAACAGCGATATCTCAGGTTCAATCTCTGTTGAATGACGGCGGCGATCGCCGCCAGATGTTTCGACGGAGAGCCTTCGTAAATCAGGCACTGGTGCCGGGGCGCCGAATTCATGACCTGATTCAGTATAGAAAGGCGCGAACTGGAAATGTAAACGTTACTTTTTTGCTATGTGGGATGATCTGCCGCGTATCCGCCGCAGGGCCAGTTTTGCGGCGTGGTAGCCGCACATGCCGTGGACGCCGGCTCCTGGGGGCGTGGATGCGGAACAGAGGTAGATGCCGGGGTTGCTGGTGGCGTAGTGGCGCATGGTGGGGCGGAAGAGCACCTGCCGAATGCTGATTTCGCCGCCGGAGATGTCGCCGCCGATGAGGTTGGCGTCCATGGATTCAAGGCGCGAGGGCGGCGAGATGCTGCGCGCGAGGATGCAGTCGCGGAAACCTGGTGCGAAGCGCTCGATCTGCGCCTCGATGCGCTGGGTCATATCGAATGATGAGCCGTTGGGCACATGGCAGTAGGCCCAGAGGACATGCCTGCCGCGGGGCGCTCGGGCGGGGTCGAAGAGCGATGGCTGGGCTGTAAGCACAAAAGGGCGCTCAGGCTCGCGGCCGTCGGCGACTGCCTGCTCGGAGGCGGCGATTTCTTCGAATGCGCCGCCGAGATGGACGGTGATGGCGCGCCGGCACGCGGGCGCGCGCCAGGGAACCGGATCGGAGAGTGCGTAGTCGATTTTGAAGGCGCCGGGCCCCGGCCGGAAATCTGCCAGGGCGAAGCGATGGCCGAGGGTCAGCTCGTCGCCGGCGAGAGCGACGAGCTGACGCGGCGAGATATCGCACAGGACGAGTGCGCCGCTGCGGACGAGTTCGCGGAAGGATTGCGCATCGATGCGATGGCCCGTATGCAGCGCGCCGCCGAGAGATTCCAGATAACCGGCGAGTGCATGCGTGATGGCGCGCGCTCCGCCGCGGGGAATGGGCCAGCCGATTGCGTGCAGCGAGGCCGCGAACATGATACCGATGCCGGCGGTGAGCGGCCGGTCGAGACTGAGCAATGAGTGAGCGGCGAGGCCGGCGAAGACGGCGCGCGTGCGCTGGCCGGTGAAGCGACTGCGCGCGAGCGATTGTGCCGAAGCCAGACCCGAGATGCCGAAGGTTGCCATGCGCAGCGGATGGCGCGGCAGACGCAGCGGCGGCGCGAAGAGGTCCGCGGCGAATTGCTCCCAATGGAGAGCCAGCGGTTCGACGAGGCTGCGCCAGGCTTTTGCGTCGGGGCCGAGGACGGCGTCATTGGTATTGAAATCGCGCTCGATGACGACGGCGTCGCCGTCGTCGAGCGGATGCGCGAGCGGGGCGTCGCCGTGAATCCACTCGAGGCCATAGCGATCGAGGGGGAGTGTCGTGAAGAAGGGCGAGCCGGCGGCGAGAGGATGGACAGCTGAGCCGAAGTCGTGCAGGAAGCCGGGCAGCGTGAGCGGCAAGGTGCGCACCGCGCCGCCGGGTTCGGCTTCGGCCTCGAAGACTTCCACACGCAGCCCGGCCTGCGCCAGCACGATGGCTGCGGCAAGGCCGTTGGGGCCGGATCCGATGATGGAGGCGCGGCTTTCAATCATGCGGCGGCAGTTCTCCGGGCATTTGTACAGCTTCGAATTTGCCGTCAGGCGTGGCGGAGAGTTCGGGCGCGTAAAGACCCAGATATTGGCGACGCCACCAGTTGCCGGTGCTGCGCTTTTCCTGGCGGCTGGTGAACCAGTACTGCCATAGTACGGCCCTTACGTATCTTGGCGGTGAATCCGGAAAGGGATTGCCTTTGAAAAGGGCGAGAACGTCTTTGTCGTTTTCAAGCAACCGCTCTTCAGTGAGCGGGACGAATTCATTCTGCCGCCAGTCGCCCAGCGAGGCGAACCAGAGGTTCCAGTCGAAGCGCGGCTGGTAGGGCGCATAGACGCCGGGCGGCTGGTTGAGCGCCTGCGGCTTGTTGCGGAAGAGATAGGGGGTCCAGTTCCGGCCGTCGTTGGAGCCCTGGAATTCGATTTCATAACGGCCGCGTGTCATTACGGCGAAGAGACCGTACTGGTTGGCGATGCGGAACGGGCTGAGCAGGGATACAGGCAGCGCCGGTCCGGGCACATGACCGAGCGGAAGGCCGATGAGCTGGATGGTGGTGACATAGCCGACCCAGCTGAGCAGGAAGGCCGAAGCGGCGAGCCCGAGCGTGTGACGGAAGGATCTGAGAGCGCGTCTCGCTTTGGCGGTTCCCGATTCTTTCGCGGGGAGCTGGTCCGGGTCCGGCATGCCGCGGTTTTCTTCGGATGGGCCGGGATCGGCGCCGGCCGTATCTGCATAGCCTGCGGCGAGGATTGAGAGCGGCAGCTCATCGGCGGACTGCGCTTCCGTCAGCGCCTCGGGCGCGGGCGGGCGCAGGCGAGCCGGTACGAGCGGGCGGAGAAATTTGTCGTCGAGCAGAAGGATGCCGAGAGAGAGCACAAGGTAATTGAGGAAGGCGTAGTTGGCGGTGAGGATAACGGCTATTTCCCACGGCGTGACGATGAAGAAACAGGCGATGCGTACGCGGCGCGGGAAGAAGAGCATGAAGACGAGGCCCAGCTCGAGCGTCAGCGTGGCGGCCACGGTGAAGGCGTGAAAGCCGTGCGGGAGGTGCTCGGCGTACCAGCCGATCCAGGTGGGCAGCGGGCCGTTCTGGTAGTACTCGTCCATGGCGGTGAAGTTGCGCCACTCGATGTCGCCGCTCAGGAGCTTGACCAGGCCGGATTCGAAGTAGATGCGGAACCACTCCCACTGAAGCAGCCAGAGGCTCATGCGCGAGGGCGGGTGCGCGGCTCCCCAGCCGGGACCGATGCCGGGCGGCGCGAAGAAGAGCGCGATGAAACCGGCTTCGAGCAGCATACCGTCGGACTGGTATTCGGAGAAGACGCTGGAGGCGCCGACGAAGGACAGAAAGCAGACGAAGCAGAGGAAGAAGCTGAGGCGCGGCCATATGTTGAAGAAGGCGGCGACGGAGGCGATGAGGCCGATCCAGGTAACGGTCATCATCATGCCGTTGCCGGTCGAGATCCAGTAGAGCGAAGGCGCGAACCAGAAGCGCAGCCGGCCCAGCTCCTCTGCGACGGCGGCGAGGTATTCGTGCGCGGGCAGAATGCCCTGCGGGCCGATAAGGCCTTTGATCTGAAAAAGGAGCGAGTAGAAGGCCGAAAAGTAGATCAGGGCGAGGGCGCGGAGAAAAAGCCAGCGCGGAATGAGGCGGTCGCCAAGGCCCCACTGCGTCGCCTCGGGCTGGCCGTGTTGGCGCGGAACTTTACTGCGGGTCGATCCGGAGCCGAAGAGCCAGCGTATGGGATCGGCTCCAAACCGTCCGCGAATCTCCGGGGGGCGCGCATCCGCCGGGCTGCGTTCGGTCATGGCTTGTTCGGCCATGGCAACCAGATTACAACGGGTTCCATCAGGCGTATGGCGCAGGGAGTCCGAGCGCTCTGCGGCGGGCGCGCAGGGCGTCGGCCTGGTTGGTGAGAATGCGGAGATCGGAGCGCGGCAGCGCCCGGCACAGCAGGATGTAGCCGGCATCACTGTCCTGATCGAAGTACTGGTCGGGGCGGTCGTGCTCGACTCTGCCGGAAAGCAGTTTGGCGGCGCAGCTCAGGCAGCGGCCCTGATGGCACATAGCGGGCAGGGGGATATCGTGGCGTGCGGCTGCGTCCCAGATGTATTCGTCTTCGCCGCAGGTCAGGGAGCGGAGGCTGTCCGGAGTCTGGAGAACGATTTGGAAGGTCTGTTTATCAGCCATAGCGATCAATTTCGACCCGCGGAGCCAGTAATGCCGATGACAATTTAGGTAGTCTTGACATGTAGCTACATTGTAGTTACAGTATCGAAAGTGGTCACCTTCCATTGGGACTACACAAGGAGAAAAAGCAATGAACAAAAGTAGCAGTCGTCTGGTCGAGTAGCAGTCGTCTGGTCGGCCCGCCCGCACTGGGCTGGCTATCAGGAGAAACAACGAATGTTCCAGTGGGACGCAGCAAACCGCGAGCATATTGAGAAGCATGGAATCACTCCGAATGAAGCCGAAGAGGTGATCCTTAACAACCCGTTTGATCTGGAATTTCAGCTCCGGAATGGTGAAAACCGTATTGCGCAGATTGGCGAAACAAGCAAGGGTCGCGTGTTGGTCATTGTCACGGCCATGCGCGAGGAATTGATTCGGGTTGTAACGGCATTTTCTGGTAAGCGTCAGGCTCCGGAGGTTCTATTACGCCCAGAAGGGAAGTAAGCATGAAGGAGGAAATGAAACGGCAGAACTTCAAGAGTGAAGCCGAAGAAGCTCGGTGGTGGGAAGAACATCAGGATTCCCTGGCCGGGGAATTCGAACAGGCTGCCGCTGCAGGGACTCTCGGACGGGGCACTGCGGCTCGTAAGGGCAACACTCCGACGACCACGATCAGACTTGATCCGTCCGATATAGCAAAAGCGCGCGCCCAAGCGGAGCGTCGCGGGCTGAAGTACCAAACCTATTTAAAAATGTTGATCCATGAGGCTCTCTTTCAGGCCGATGTTCAGAACGGTTCGGCTAAGAGCCGTCGGTAAAATGTGCCTCACGGATTGTAGAAGCGGCGGTTCTTGCTGTAGGGCGCTTCGCCTGGTTCGCCGCGGCGGAAATGGCCGGAGGGGATGGATTTGCCGTCGCGCTCGTGGGCGAGCAGCTCGATGAACCAGGCCTCGTGCTCGATCTCCTCGTTCAGGATGCGGGCGGCCATGTCGTAGGTGCGCGGGTCCTTGCCGAAGGTCATGTCGCAGACCGCGCTCCAGCTGCGGATGGCGCAGCGTTCCGACTCGAGCAGAAGGGTGAGGATGTTGACGGCCGTAGGCGGGTCGGGCAGCCTGGCGGCGCGGCAGCCGGCCTGGTTGTGGAACTCGCAGAGATCGTTGGGCAGCTCGCCGCCCAGCTCGTAGATGCGCGGCACGATCAGCTCCCAGTGGGCGCGGTCCTCAAGGCGAGCATCTTCGCAGATCTCCTTGTAGTCCTCGTAGCCGGCCAGGTGCATGCGCAGAATTGTGTAGTAGTAGTAGGTGCTGGCAAATTCGGCGGCGGCATTGGCAATCAGCACCTTGATGAGCTTTTCGACGTCGACGCCGCGAGCGCGGATGACTTCAACGCCGACGCGCTGCGACACATCGCCTGATTTCACTGCTCCTTCTTTGGCCATGAGTTTCCTCCTGATGGATGCGATCGAGTCTGGATATGCAGCCGGGAGGCTGCGCTGTGAACTACTGGGGAATGGAGGTGTGTTGCTTCGAAAAGAGGGTGTGCTGCTGCATGCAGCCGAGGTCTGAATTCCCCTTGGCCCGCCAGGCGTATGGGTAGGCGGATGCGGGAACCCCGGACGGCGTTGCTTGCCGGGCTGCCAGCGCCGCGCACGGCCGGCGATCGGAAGTTTGCCGCAGCCTGCGCCTGACGGGCGGTGGCTGCGAGAAACGATGCTCGAATCAACCGGATGCCGGCGACATGACGGCTTATTTGAGCCCCGAGTTGTAGATCGCGCCAGTGCGGAGTAAACTGAAGAATATAGGACTAATTAAGTCCTATATGGTGGGAGCGCGATGCTCCGCGGCGCCGGCCGGCGCAGTCCAAAGTTGCTCTGTTATCCGGCCGGCAGAGATGTCCAGACGGCTGGAACGACGCGGTTTGCACCTTCCCCGGAGGTAAAGAGATTGAGCTCGAATGTAGAAACAATCCGTGAACTGGCGCAGCAGGAATACAAGTGGGGATTCGTGACCGAGATCGAAGAGGATCGGGTCCCGAAGGGATTGAATGAAGGGATTGTGCGCCTTATCTCGGAGCGCAAGGGCGAGCCGGAGTGGATGCTGGAC
>DATGLJ010000006.1:0-14215 GCA_035294185.1 Occallatibacter sp.
GTGCAGGGCGCCGTGCCGCTGCAGTTCAATGCCTACAAGATTCCGTTGATGCGCAACCTGGTGAAGCGTGCGATTGCGGGAGTGCAGGAGGCGACATGGACTTCATAACCTGGGCGATCAGTCCGTGGGGTCAGGCTGTGCCGGCGCACGTCACCTGGGCGCTGATCTGGGTCGCGGTGATTGCGGGATTTTTCTTCATGGTGGTGCACGCGCTGTATGTCGCGATTGTGGTTCCGCGGCCCGTGCAGGAAAAAATCTCGGCTGAAGAGGCTGCCGAAGTTCCGGAGCGGGTGCCGCGCCACTCGCTGGCAGCGCGGGCGTTTCACTGGATCATGGCGGCATCGATGTTTGCGCTGCTCATCACGGCCTTTCTGCCGAAAGTCGGCGTGCGCTTCAACTGGGTGCTCTATCACTGGATTGCCGGGCTGCTGCTGACGGTTTCGATTCTGTTTCACATTGTTCATGCGACGTTTTATATGGACTTCTGGTCCATCTGGCCGGACAGAATCGACATGCGCGACGCCATGCGCCGCGTATTGCGATTCTTCGGCAAGCCAGCGCCGCCGGCCGAGCGGTTCGCCAAGTATCCGCTGGAGAATAAGCTTTACCACGGCGTGGTGATGGTGGCGGGCCTGGCGGTGATGATCACCGGCCTTTTCATGATGAAGCGCGTGCCCAGCATCTTTACCCCGCGCAATCCCTATTTGTTCAGCGACTTTACCTGGGGCATGATGTACGTGCTGCACGGACTGGCCGGCGTCGGCTTCATCGCGCTGGTCATGGTCCACGTGTATATGGGCATTCGTCCGGAAAAGCTGCCCATTACCAGATCGATGATCTTTGGATGGATGAGCCGCGACTTCTTCCTCCGGGAACACGATCCCAAACGCTGGCTGGTGACGGGCGCGCCGGCATCGGCAAAAAAACGGAGCTGCGCAGCAACCGATGCCGACTGATTTTCAGCAACACTGCAACGTGATTGAAGAATGTTACGAATTCACGCTATCCTATGCGGCGCAGGGGCACCTGGCGGATGGAAACAGCACGCAGGAACGGCAGCTCCGCGAGCATCTGAAGCGCGCTGCGGAAGCCATGCGAAGGCTGGAGGCAAGCTGCGATGCGGCCATCGAGCAGGAGCAGCTTAAGCCTGCGGAGCGGTACCGGGCCATGCTTCCTGTGCTGGCATCGGATGCAAGGAGTTCCATCGCGGCCGTCGAGCTGGTGCTGGCGCAGCCGGCCATCAGTTCGCAGCTCATCGACAATCTGAACGCCTCCATTCATCTGCGCGCCCTGCTGACGGATATTTTTCTGGTGGTGGAGATCCTTGAGGCGCATCAGGCGCGGGCGGCCGCTGCGCAGCAGCAGCAGACGGTGTGATGGCCGCGCCTGGAAGGGCGTATGTATTCTTCCGAACTCCTCGAACATTTCGAGCACCCGCGCAATGCAGGCGTGGTGGATGAGCCGGATGCGTCGGTGCGCACTGAGAATCCGGCGTGCGGCGATGTTCTCGAGCTGACCGTGAAGGCCGATGCCGGACGCATCGAAGAGATCCGGTTTCGCGCCAGGGGGTGCGTTGCTTCGATGGCGTGCGCTTCAGCGCTGACGGAGCTGGCGCGGGGCAAGTCGATCGAGGAAGCTCGCAGGCTGACCCGCGCGGAGCTGCTGCTCGCGCTTGGAGGACTGCCTCCGGCTTCGGAGCACGCCAGCCATCTGGCGATGGATGCGCTGCGGGCGGTGCTGGATAAGCTGGGCAAATAGCGTTCGGCGCTACGATGCGGATCGCGCCGCGGCTTCGGCGTACTCGTCCGGCGTGTTCAGATCCGCGGCCAGCAGCGGGTCCGGTACGGAAACGTATTCGAAGCGGCTGGCGTGCGCGCGCTTTACTTCGCGCGCGTTGCCGGTGACCGGGGCGCTGAGCAATGCCTCGATCAGCCCGCGGGCGGCGAAGAGCGGGTGCCCGCGACGGCCGTTGTTTTCCGGCGCGACCGCCCATGCGCCGCGAACGCGGGCCTGTTCAAATGCATCGCGCAGGCGCGCCAGCGAGTCGAAGCTTAAGGGCGGGCAATCGACGGGCGTGATCATCGCGTTCCCGTAGCCGGCGTCGAGCGCCGCCCGCAGCCCAATCTGCATGGAGCTGAACTGGCCGCGCTCCGGCGAGGGATTGTGAACGAGCGCTGCTTTGCAGGCGGCGGCGATGGGCGCGAGATTGATTTTGTTGCGTCCGGCGACGACCAGGACCGCACCGGCGAACGGCTTAAGCGCGGTGATTGCGGCAGACAGCAGTGTGGCCGATTTTGAGTCCGGAGGCCATGGCAGCAGAGCCTTGTCGCGCCCCATGCGCGAGGATGCGCCGGCGGCGAGAATGATGGCGCAGATTCCCGATGGCATGGCGGGCGGCCTAAACCAACTTCTCTTCCGCGTCGTCGCAGCACGATCCGGCCGACAGCGAGGCGTCTTCTTCGAGTGTGCTCAGGCGGCGCGAGTTCTGGAACCAGCTCATGTGCGGCAGCGCGCCTTCGGCGTGGCGGCGCGCAGCGATCAACTCGGCGACGACAGAGACGGCGATCTCTTCCGGCGTGACGGCGCCGATGTCCAGGCCCACGGGAGAGTGCACGCGGTCGAACAGCTCCGGTTCGAGGCCTTCCTTTACCAGCTCGCGATAGACGGTGATGGCCTTGCGCCTGGAGCCGATCATGCCGATGTAGCGCGCCGGAGTCTGCACGGCCCAGCGCAGTACGCGCATATCATCGCGGTGGCCGCGCGTGGCGATCACGATGTAGGAGGATTCGCCGGGGCTCAGTTCTTTGAGCGCTTTGTCGAAATCTTCGCTGACCACCTGCCGCGCGTCCGGGAAGCGCTCGCTGTTTGCATACAGGTCGCGGTCGTCGGCGACAATCACGTCAAAGCCGGCGTTGCGCGCGGCCTTGTAAACCTCGCGAGAGACGTGGCCCGCGCCGAAGAGATAGAGCAGCGGCGTAGGCAGCACCGGCTCGACGAAAATTTCCAGTGTTCCTCCGCAAACCAGGCCGGTGTCATACTTCGGATCCTGATTGAGGTCGAACTTCAGCGTGCGCGGTTTTTCCGTGGAAATGACTTCGCGCGCCGCCTGCCACACTTCGGCCTCCACGCAGCCGCCGCCGATGGTTCCGGCAATGGAGCCGTCGTCGCGCACCAGCATCTTGGCGCTTTTGAACGAGGGGATAGAGCCGCGCGCGCTCACGATGGTGGCTACGGCTCCCCGGTGGCCGGCGCGCTGGAGCTTTACGATCTCCTCGTAGATTTCCATGGTGTGATTATTGGATTGTGCCGAAGCGAAGTCAAACGGCGCCCTCGGCGGGCTGAGCTGCGCTGCCTCGGGACTCTGCGACGGTCGGCGGCCATTCGGCATCTCATAACGTGGACTACACTGGGAGAGTTATGGCCAGCACGAGCGCTCCGTCGTCGATTCAGCCTCGCACGCCGCGGGGCCCGTTTTCGAATGAGCCGTTTATCGATTTCCGGGACCCGGAAAACGTGCGCGCCATGCGCGGTGCGCTCGAACGGGTCGCTGAGCATCTGGGCCGCGAGTATGGGTTGATCATCGGCGGCGAGCGGGTGAAGACCGCCGATAAGATCCGATCCATCAATCCGGCGCGGCCGGCGCAGGTGGTCGGAATCCATCAGAAGGCCGGCCGGGAACATGCGGAAAAGGCGATGGGCGCGGCGCTCAGGGCCTTCGAGACCTGGAGCCATACGCCGGTGGAGGAGCGGGTTGCAGTGCTGCTGGGCGCGGCCGATCTTATCCGCAGCCGCAAGTTTGAGTTTGCCGCCTGGCTTACGTATGAGGTGGGCAAGAACTTGTCCGAGGCCGATGCGGATGTGGGCGAGACAATCGACTTTCTGGAATTCTATGCGCGCGAGGCGCTGCGGCTGGCCGAGGCCAGGACGCCCATCCAGCTTCCCGGCGAGCGCAATGAGCTGCTGTATCTTCCGCTGGGCGTGGGCGCGGTGATTCCGCCATGGAATTTTCCGCTCGCCATCATGGCCGGCATGACTGCGGCGGCGATCGTGACCGGCAATACCGTGATTCTGAAGCCGTCGAGCGAATCGCCGACCATTGCAGCCAGGTTTGTCGAGGTGCTGGAAGAGGCCGGTATGCCGGATGGCGTAGTGAACCTTTGCCCCGGCGCGGGCGCAGAGTTTGGCAATGCTATTGTCGAGCACCCGAAGACGCGCTTTATCGCCTTCACGGGCTCGAAAGCTGTGGGCCTGGAGATCAACGAGCGTGCGGCGCGGACGCAGCCGGGGCAGATCTGGATCAAGCGGACGATTCTGGAGATGGGGGGCAAGGACTCGATTCTTGTTTGCGAGGACGCGGATCTGGAAGCCGCAGTGGAAGGCGTGGTTGCCTCGGCCTTCGGCTTCAGCGGGCAGAAGTGCTCGGCCTGTTCGCGGGTGATTGTAGAGGCGCCGCTTTACGACGTGTTTCTCGAGCGGTTGCGCGAGCGCGTGGCGCAGCTTACGGTGGGCGATCCGGTTCAGAATCCGAATATGGGGCCGGTGATCAGCAGGAGCGCGCTCGAGTCCATACTGCGCTATGTGGAGATCGGCAAAAAAGAGGGCCGGCTGGTGGCGGGCGGCAGCGCGCCGTCAACGGCCGAGGGCGGCTATTTTCTGGAACCGACGGTCTTTGCCGATGTTGCGCCGGATGCCCGCATCGCGCAGGAAGAGATCTTCGGGCCGGTGCTGGCGGTAATCAGAGTGCGGAACTTTGGCGAGGGTCTGGCGGTCGCGAATAACACCGAGTACGGGCTTACCGGCGCGGTGTATACGAGCGATCGCGAACGGCTCAACCGTGCGCGGCGGGATTTTCATGTGGGGAATCTCTACTTTAACCGCAAGTGCACGGGAGCGATGGTGGGCGCGCACCCGTTTGGCGGATTCAATATGAGCGGTACGGATTCGAAGGCCGGCGGACCGGATTACCTCTATTTGTTTACGCAGGCCAAGAGCGTGGCGGAGAAGCTGCCGGCAGGCGAGAGAGCGGTGCGGACGCAGGGGCTGTGACCGGCATCAGCGGCCTGCGTCGCAGATGCGAAAATTTAAGGCCCTGTTCTAAACGGCCGCGCCGGATGCGGCCTGTTGCTGTTCTTCGGCTTCGAGCTTGCTGCCTACTTCGGCGGCGGCCTGGGCGAGGACGCGGTGATGGATGGTAAATAGCGCCAGCTCAAGGCGGTCGCCGACGCCGGTCTTGTCGTAAATCGAGCGCAGGTAGTTTTTGATGACCTGCTCGGTGGTTTTCAGGCGCATGGCGATCTCGCGGTTTTTGCAGCCCTGGACGATGAGCGCCACAATGCGCATTTCCTTGGGGGTGAGGCGGTCCCGGACGCGGGCGCCGACAATATCTTCCTCGGGCGAACCAGGCTGCATGACCTGCGGCGGCTGCCATATATCGCCGGCGGCGACACGGCGCACGCACTCGGCCAGCGCCGGGCCGGTTACGTTGCGGAAGACCACCCCGCGAAAGCCCTGCTGCAGGTAGGTTGCGGCGCTTTCGTTGTTCTCGGCGATCACGATGCCGCGGCTGCCTGTGGCTTCGAGCAGCGCCTGCAGGCGGGCAAAATCGGGCCGCAGAGAGGCAGCGAACAGAACAATGGAGCCCGGAAATGTGGAGATGGCATGGAACATGCGGTCCAGATCGGTGCATTGCGCAATAATGCGCAGATCCTCGTCCATTGCCAGTACTTTCGCGGTGCCGGCGCGAAATATAGCCTGAGAATCAGCCAGGATTACCTTGTTCATCGTGCGTTCCACCCCGCCTGCAACCAACTTGCGCCGCTTGTGCCCCCGCGGCGACTTCAAACTCTATCCAGCACTTTGAGCCCTTTGGTCCCTATCGGCCGAGCGGGACCTACACTTTGGTAAGTGTTCCTGTTTGCCACACCACTGTTACGGAAGGTGTGCCCTCCCCGGTACGACTCAGGAGTTCGGTTTCTGCTCCAGAAATGAGATTACCTGTAATTTCATGGATACGTTCATGAAAAATGTCTGGGGAAAACCGATGTTACCTATAACCGCAATGGGCCGATGGGGTCTTACACTGAATGATATATGAAACGGCCGGTTCTGCTCGCGGTAGATGACGACACGAACGTTTTAGAAGCCGTGGTGCAGGACCTGCGGCGGCAATATTTCGAAAAATATCGGATTATGCGTGCGGCCAGCGGACCTGCCGCCCTCGATACCCTGAAGCAGCTCCGGGGCCGGGAGGAGCCGGTTGCCCTGCTGCTGAGCGACCAGCGGATGCCGGGCATGACCGGGGTCGAGTTTCTGGAGCGGGCCCGGGAGCTGTATCCGGAGGCTCGGCGGGTGCTGCTTACGGCCTACGCCGATACGGAAGCCGCGATCCGGGCCATTAATTCTGCGCATATTCACTATTACCTGACAAAGCCCTGGGATCCGCCGGAGGAGAAGCTTTATCCGGCCCTGACCGACCTGCTCGATGACTGGCAGGCCGACTACCGGCCGGAGTTCGAGGGGCTGCGGGTGATTGGCCATCGCTGGTCGCTCAAGGATCATCTTGTCCGTAACTTCCTGTCCCGCAACCATGTTCCCTACCGCTGGCTGAATGCGGCAAACGACGGGGAAGTCTCGAAGCTGCTCGAAGACCGGCAGCTGGACCCGGCGCGGCTGCCGGTCGTGCTGTTCGCCGATGGTACAGCGCTGGTCGATCCCGAGCCGGAGGCGCTGGCGGCGAAGGTTGGCCTGCGGGTACAGGCCACGCAGGATTTTTACGATCTGGTGGTGGTCGGCGCCGGGCCTGCCGGGCTGGCGGCGGCCGTCTACGGCGCGAGCGAAGGGCTCAGGACGCTGGTGATTGAGCCGGAGGCGCCTGGCGGGCAGGCAGGATCGACCTCGCTGATTGAGAATTATCTGGGGTTTCCGGCCGGGCTGACGGGGGCTGAACTCGGCCGCCGGGCCCATACCCAGGCCTGCCGGTTCGGCGCCGAGTTTGTGGTGCAGCGGGCTGCGGGGCTGCGCGCGGAGGGCCAGTACCGCTATGTGCAGATGGCCGATGGGCGCGAGGTTTCGACGCACGCCGTTCTGCTGGCTCCGGGCGTGCAGTACCGCAAGCTGGAGGTTCCCGGATGCGACCGGCTCTGCGGCCGGGGCATTTACTACGGCGCGGCGCTGGTCGAGGCGGTCTCCTGCAAAGACGAGGATGTGTTCATTGTCGGCGCAGCCAACTCCGCCGGGCAGGCCGCGCTGCATTTTTCCCATTACGCACGGCATGTGACCATGCTGGTCCGCGGCGAAACCCTTTCGGCCAGCATGTCGAAATATTTGATCGATGAGATATCCCGGACATCGAATATTTCGGTAGAGACGCGCACGCAGGTGATTGAGGCCTGCGGCGGGGAAAGGCTGGAGCAGCTCAGGCTGCGGACGCCGGCCGGCGAGAAGACGGTGCCGGCGGCCTCGCTGTTTGTCTTTATCGGCGCTGCGCCGATGACGGAATGGCTGCCGCCCGCCATTTTACGGGACGAGAAGGGATTTATTCTTGCCGGTCCGGATCTGCCGCAGAACGGAAGCTTTCGCGAGTTGTGGCGGGAGAACCGGCAGCCTTACCTGCTGGAGGGCAGCATTCCGGGCGTGTTTGTGGCCGGAGACGTGCGCCACGGCTCGGTGAAGCGCGTGGCGTCGGCGGTCGGAGAAGGATCAATCGCCGTGCAGTTCGTGCATCAGTATCTGGCAGGGTTTTAGCGATTGGATTCAGGCCAGGCTTTTCGCAAATGAATATTGGCCGGTTTGAAGCAGTTAGAATTTGGCTGGGTTGCGCAGCAGGATTTGGCAGTTCGCAGTAGAGAGAAGGCAACAGGGTCCATGAACGGAGCAGCAAGCCCGATCGAGGTTGAATCGATTCCCCTGCAGGAGATTGCAGAGGCGCTCCGCCGCACCCGTATCTTTGCCGAAACCGACCTGGTTGAGGCGATGCCGGGCGTGGAACGGGTAGAGCGGGTAAGAGCGCGAGCCGGGGCGTTGCTTTTCGAGCCGGAGCAGGACTGGAAGTTCTACTGGGTGGTGCTTGAGGGCGAGACTCGCGCGGAGCGGCCCGAGCAGGATGGAAGCTGGACGCTGGTGGGATGCGCGAAGCCCGGCGACGGTTTCGGGGAGGTTCCTCTGCTCACCGGCCGGCTGCGTTCGCATTTCCGCATTATGGCCGTGCAGGATTCGATCCTGGTGAGGCTGTGCGAACAGGAGTTCTGGACGCTGATGGCCTGTTGCCCGGCGGTGCGCCGGGCGGTGCTGGCCGATATGGCGCAGCGGCTGCAATCGCACCAGGTGGAGGCGCTGCACCGCGAAAAGCTGGTCTCGCTGGGCACGATGGCCGCCGGACTGATGCACGAGCTGCACAACCCGGGAGCCGCGGCCAAGCGCGCCGTTTCGCAGATGCGCGAAAACCTGATGAGGCTGCAGCAATTCAGTCTGCGGGAGAATGCGCAGGCCAGGACCGGCGAGCAATTGGCCTGCATGCGTTCGCTGCTGGAGCATACGCTGTCTCGCTGCGGCGGGGCGGCGATGAGCAGCCTGGAGCAGGCCGATGCCGAAGAATCGATGGGCGAATGGCTCTCGTCCGCGGGGGTTGAAAACGCATTTGCCATCGCGCCTGCGCTGGTGAGCGCCGGGCTCAGGCAGGAGGAGCTGGCCTGCGCGCGCGAGGCGTTTGCCGAAGGCGGCTTCTCGGATGCCATCAACTGGCTGGAGGCGCTCATCGCGAATGCCTCGCTGGTGTGCATGATCGAAGAGAGCGTTTCGCGCATCTCCGACCTGGTGATGGCGGTGAAGAAATTCGCCTACTTCGATCGCTTTCTGGGCAAAGAGGTGGATGTGCACGATGGCCTGCAGAGCACGCTCACGATTCTCGGACACAAGCTGCGCGTGAAGAACATCGCGGTGGAAAAGCGGTTTGATGCCTCGCCTTCCCGGATCATCCTGCGCGGCGCCGCGCTGAGTCAGGTGTGGACAAACCTTATCGACAATGCCGCCGACGCTTCGCCCGAGGGTGGAAAGATTGAAATCGCCACATGGAGCGAGCCCGGAATTCTGGGCGTGAGCGTGGAAGATCATGGGTCCGGCATTCCTGCCGAAGTGTTGCCGAAGATCTTCGAGCCGTTCTTTACCACCAAGCCGCAGGGCGCGGGAACAGGGCTCGGGCTCGAAATCGTGCACCGCATCGTGACGCAGAATTTCGGCGGCACGGTGGAGGTGAAATCGGAGCCGGGCAGCACGCGATTCCTGGTGCGGCTGCCGGTAGACGGACCAGCCGCAGCGGCGCAGGAATCTTCGGCTCAGAAGCCTGAGCCGCCGCGTTAGCGGATGGTCAGGGTGGCTTTGAGCGGCGTGTTTGCCGACGAGTCGCCGACCATCACCTCGAAGTCTCCATGCGCGACCTGCCAGGCATGCGCCTTTACCGACCAATAGGAAAATGAGCGCGGATCGAGAGAAAGCGTGATGGTCTTCGATTCGCCGGGTGCGAGCATTACCTTGCGGAATCCCTTCAACTGGAGGGGCGGCTCGTTGCCTTCCTCAATGGGCGGAAAACCGAGATAAAGCTGGGCGACTTCAGCGCCGGCGCGCTGGCCGGCGTTGGTTACGGTGAAGCTTACATTTGCGTTGGCCGCGCCGGGCTGCTGCCTGACGCTGATCGAGTCGAATCTGAACTGCGTGTAGGAGAGGCCGAAGCCGAAGGGAAATTGCGGCTGCATGCTGCGGGCCGCGTAGGCGCGATAACCCACTTCAAGGCCCTCGCTGTAACGCGCCTCGCCGTTTACACCGGGGTACTGCTCGGGATTTGCGGCGAGCGTCTGGTCTGCGCTGCGCGGAAAGGTGAGCGGCAATTTGCCGCATGGGTTCACGTCGCCGAGAAGAACCGCGGCGACGGCGGCGCCGTCTTCTTCGCCGGGATACCACGCTTCGAGCACTGCGGGGACCTGGTCAATCCACGGCATAAGGACGGCTGAACCGCTCTTTACCACGACAATGGTTTTCGGATTCGCTTTGGCGACGGCTGCGACGAGCCGGTTCTGATTTTCGGGCAGGTCGAGGCTCTGGTCGCGGCCTTCGCTGTCCTGGTCGCCGACCATGACGATGGCGATCTGCGCTCTGGCTGCGGCCGCCGCGGCGGCATCGATGTCGGCGCCGTCGCTGACCGTGAAGCGGGTGATCTCCAGATCGAGAGCGGCCTGCAGGCCGTCATTGGGCGTGACGGTGTAGAGCGGGATGACGTGCGAGCTGCCGCCGCCGCCGGTGCTGGTGCGCACTGCCCAGGGACCGATGAGCGCGATGGAGCGCACGGTTTTGCGGTCGAGCGGCAGCAGGTTGCCGTCGTTTTTGAGCAGCACCATGGCCTGCTCGGCGATCGAGCGCGCAACGGCGCCGTGCTCGAATGCGGGAATTGGCTTTGCGGCGGGCTCGGGAGCGAAGAGGCCGAATTCGATCATCGCGGCGAAGCGGCGCACCAGCTTGTCGTCGATCGCCGTCATCGGCACCTGGCCGGATTCGACGGCCTTGCGCAGTTCGTCGCCAAAGTAGCGGCCGGTGGGCATCTCCACGTCCAGGCCGGCGAGGGCGCTGGGCACGGTGCTGTGCGTCGCGCCCCAGTCGGAGACGACAAAGCCCTGGAAGCCCCACTCCTTTTTCAGAATGCCGGTGAGCATCGGCGCATTCTCGCAGTTGAAGGTTCCGTTGAGCCTGGGATAAGCGCACATGATGGAGGCCGAGTGCGCTTCCTTGATCGATGCCTCGAAAGCGGGCAGATAGATTTCGCGAAGAGCCCGTTCGCCGATGATCTCGTTGATGGAGAAGCGCTGCGTCTCCTGGTTGTTGGCGTCGAAGTGTTTCACGTTGGCCAGTTCGCCCGCGCTCTGGATGCCTTCGATGTTGGCCACGGCGATGCGTGCGTCGAGGTAGGGGTCTTCGCCGTAGCTCTCGAAGACGCGTCCGCCCTGCGGCACGCGTGCGATGTTGATGTCGGGCGATTCGAAGAGCCGGCTGCCGAGTGCGCGCGCTTCCTCGGCGGCGAGCCTGCCGTATTCGCGGGAGAGATCCGGATCCCAGGTTGCGGCCAGGGCCAGCGGCGAAGGCCATGCCGTGGCGCGCTTCTGCGGGCCTGCTCCGCCGGGGCCTGCGCCCGCCGGGCCGTTGGTCATGTGCAGCGCGGGAATACCGAGGCGCGGAATGCCGGGGATGACGCGGTAATGATCGGCGTCGTGGATGCCGTGCAGCTCGGCGATCTTCTCGTCGAGGGTCATCTTTGCAACCAGTCGCCGCGCGCGGGCTACGGCCTGCTCGTGCGTCATGCGGGTCTGCTGCGCGAGTGCGGCCGAAGCAAGAGAAGCGGCCACGAACATAGCGGCCGTTGAAAGAGAAGCGCACTTGTGTTTTGCGAAGATCACGCCGGGGCCTTTCGTTTTGGGAACGGATTGGTTAAAGATGAAAGATTCAGCGGAATTTTATCAGGCGCGTATATAGGCAGGGCGCGGCCGCGCGGCTTCGGGCCGGAGGGAATGCGCATTCCCTCCGGCCCGAAGCCCCACCCTTCAAAACGATCGAATGGATGCGCTACGCCGGGCGCTGGCGCGCCCGGAGAGGATCGCGTCTATTGATTCACGCCGCTGGCCAGGAAGCCGCCATCGACGGCGAGGACCTGGCCGGTGACGAAGGAGGCGCTGTCGGAGGCGAAGAAGACGGTGGCGCCGATCAGTTCTTCGGTTTTCCCGAAGCGGCCCATGGGCGTGCGCATCAGCAGCTCCTGGCCGCGCGCGGTGCTGTCGAGCAGCTTTGCGTTGAGGTCGGTGCGGAAGACGCCCGGGGCGACAGCGTTCACGTTGACGCCCTTCTTCGACCACTCGACGGCGAGCGAGCGGGTGAGCGAGGCGACGCCGGCCTTGCTTGCGGCATAGGCCGCCACTTCGCTCAGCGAAACAAAGCTATTGAGCGAGGCGATGTTGACAATGCGGCCGTAGCCGCGCTCGAGCATGTGGCGGCCAAAGACCTGGCAGGCGCGCAGCGTGCCGGTGAGATTGGTGTCGATGATCCTGGTCCACTCTTCTTCGGGAAAGTCGAGCGTGGGCGCGCGCTTGATGATGCCGGCGCAGTTGACCAGGATGTCGGCCTTGCCGAACTGACTGAGAACGGCAGCCAGCAGCCGCTCCAGCGACGGGCGGTCGCACACGTCGGAGGCCATGCGGAGCGTTTTGCGGCCGAGGGCTTCAATGGCCTTTGCGGTTTCGTCTATCTGCTGCTCGCGCCGGGCGGTTGCGACCACATCCGCGCCGGCTTCGGCAAGCCCGATGCTCAGTGCGCGGCCGATTCCGGATGTGCCTCCGGTAACGACCGCAACTTTTCCTTCCAGACTAAACAGGTTCCCTGTCATGCTTTCTCCGCTGTCATGGCGTTTTGATTGGGCGTCCCTTCAACGGCCGATTTGAGCCGGCTGGGATGCGCCCATAAGCCGAGTCCCGGGTTGGCGATAAAAAAGATGTCTTCGCCATCGACGCGGTTGAATCCGTGCTGCAGCTTCTCGGGGTTGTAACGGTGCATCATTGCTGCACAGTCGCCGTACGCGTAGCCGACGCCCTCGACTTCTTCGCGGCTCAGCTTGCCAGGGCACCAGGTAATGCGGAAGCGGCCTTCCGATGAAGCGTGAATGAGGTGCGCGGCTGCGCTCAGGTCGGCGGCCAGATCGGGGTTTTCCGCCACGGCCTTGAGCGTGGCCGGCGTGCCGCGATAGCCGTATTTGCGGATGAGCGCGTCGATGCCCTTGTCCTCGCCGAACTCGTGCACGGCGGGCGCGACGATGATCAGCTCTGCGCCGTCGGCCAGCGCCATGCGGGTGCGGTAGACGGCCTTGTTGCCGATCCAGGTGCTGCCGAATTCGCTGGGATGCAGATAGACGACCGCCTTGCGGATCGGCTCTTCGACCATTTCGAAGTTGACCTTGAGGCTGAGCTGTGAGGCGCGGAGGAAGCACTCGATGTCGTCGCCGATATAAAGGCCGCGCACGGCGAGGCCGCCCTGCGGTTTGCGGCCGACTACCGTATGCGCGTAGACGATCGGCAGATGCCGCAGGAAGCGATCGGAGGCGTAGTTGAGCACGTTGCGCACCGGGTTTTCCGCGCGGCCCATGATGCGCTCCATGCCGTAGACGGCGCCGAGATAGTGGCTGCGGTTGATCCCCTCGCGGCCGCCTGTGCCGATCAGAATATTCTTGGTGTAGTTGGCCATCCCGATGACTTCGTGCGGGACTACCTGGCCGATGGAAAGAATCAGATCGAAGCCGCCCTGCGAGATGAGCTTATTGACCTGCGCCGGCCAGGAGTAATTCAGCTTGCCTTCCGATTGCTCGCGGATGTATTCGGCTGGAACTTCGCCGAGGGTTTCAATCTCGGTGCGCCAGTTGTGCACGCGGAACAGCTCCTGCGGCACGCCGCTGAACATGTGGGCGATCTGGTCGGGCCGCATGGGCACGTGAGTTCCGATGGCCGGCAGCACGGCCTTCACGCGGTCGCCGTAGTGCTGCCACGCATAGCGCGTGAGTTCGCCGGCGCGGGAGTGTTCGCGGCTCTGGTCGGGCGGGACGATCAATACTTTGCGCCGGTCGCCCAATCGGATGAGGGCTTCGGTGAACAGGCTCTTCAACTGCTCCGGCGATAGATCGGTATCGACGCTTCCTTGTGCGCAATAGAGGCTCATGCGGTTTCCGCCTTTGGGGGTAAGACGCGCGCAGGCGCCAGGCGTGGCGTGATTGCGTGAATGATGACCAGCGCCAGCGGGTACGCGACACAGGCAACGATGAACAGGGGCACGTAGCTGTTGGTGAATTTCACAACATATCCGGTCGCCAGCTGGAGCAGCACTCCGCCGACTGCGCCCGACATGCCGCCAATGCCGATGACGCTGCCGACCGCCGCCTTGGGGAACATATCGGATGGAAGCGTAAACAGGTTAGCCGACCAGCCCTGATGCGCAGCGGCGGCCAGGCCTACGAGCGCGACAACCACCCAAAGATGATGAATGTACGGCGCGGCGAAGACCGGCAGGACGCACAGCGTGCAGATGAGCATGGCGGTCTTGCGCGAAACGTTCGGATTTTTTCCCGCTTTCAGCAGAGTGGAGGAGATCCATCCGCCGCCGATGCTGCCCACAGTCGAAACGCTGTAGACGATAACGAGCG
>DATGLJ010000007.1:0-2988 GCA_035294185.1 Occallatibacter sp.
CGCGCGGACCTTTTTGCCGGTCATACGTTCCACTTCGGCTTCCAACCGGCGCTTTTCTTCCTGCGATAGCGGCCGGGCGCTGGAGACTTCCACCTCGGTGAATCCCAACTGGGCGTCGAGCTCGATCTCAAACTGCCGCACGATGTCATCCAGCATTCCAATGCGCCGGTGGTCGATCAGCACAGCTATGAAGTTGCGGATTGGCTTTACCGCCCCAATTTGCCTGGCTATTGCGTCCAGCACAGCGCGCTTCTGTTCCGGTAGAACCGCCGGCGACTCCCACACCCGGCGTAGCTCGATGCTCTCGTGCACGGCATCGACAATGGTGCGCAGTTGCTGACGCGCAATCTCGCCGTCGATTTTCTGCTCCAGGATGACCTCGACGAGAGCGCGGGCGTAACGACTGGCTACAGCGGCCACGGTTATTTGCCGTCCTTTCCGAGTTGGCCGACGAAATCGCGCACTAGCGCCTGGTCGGTAGGCTCGTCCACGCGTATCTCGCGCGCCGCCAAATCCACCGCCAGAGAGGCGGCATAGCCCTTCAATTCGCGCCGTGCGTTGCGGGCGATGGCGGCAATCTCCGCCTCGGCTGCTTCTACAACTTTTTGTCTGTCTTGTTCCGTAGCTTGCCGGATTCGCTCCTCTTCTGCTGCTGCCTCACGCTCCGCCGACGCACGAATCTCAGCCACCTCGCCGTCCAGCTTGCTCAGCCGAGCTTCAATGTCCTTCAAACGCCGCGCCGCATCGGCGCTGGCAGCTTGCGCCTCTTTGATACCTTTCTGGATGGCGGCCGTGCGCTCGCGAAACGCCTGCGGCAATTTCGATTTCAGGATCACATAGAAGAAGACGACGATACCGGCAAAATTGAGGAATATTGAGATGAAGAAGGACGTGTCCGGGCCCAAGCCGATCTTGCGTCCCCA
Organism: Occallatibacter sp.; assembly: GCA_035294185.1. Lineage (GTDB taxonomy): Bacteria > Acidobacteriota > Terriglobia > Terriglobales > Acidobacteriaceae > Telmatobacter. The sequence continues at coordinate 924 of DATGLJ010000007.1, forward strand.
TTTCTCCGCGCTGCGTGCGGATTGTTCTGTGGTCTTGGTCAGGATGTTACCCACCCCGGCGCTGGCGTCCCCGCCCGACTGCTCTGTGGCAGCGGTGTCCTGCTGCGCCTTCTGGGGCGCCGAGCTTTCCCCGGAATCCTGCGCCGCGAGTGTGCCGAAAAACAGACAAACGCCAAATAGGATGGCCGCCCAGCGCACAGTGAGTTGACGCCTCATGCTCTACCGCCGATCGCCGGAGCTGCTTCTGCCGGCTTGAGAATGGTGCGGATGATCTCCGACGCCAGACGTTCGGTTTCGCCCTGCAGCGACGCCCGCGCCGCCGCCATATCCTGATCGATCGCCAGCCGCGCATCCCGAATCTGCTGTTGCGCCCGCTGACGCGCCTCGGCTATGGCCTGCGCGCGCATCTGCTGCGCCTGCTGCCGGCGCGCCTCCTGCGCTTTGAACACCGCCGCGCGTGCTTCGCGCAGCTTCTGTTCGTATTCCTGGGTCCGCGCCTCCGCCGAAGCCACATCGGCGCGCGCTTTCGAAATGGCTCCCTCGGTGCGGTCGCGCCGCTCCGCCAGCACCCGCTCCAGCGGCTTGCGCAAGAGGTTCTGGTAAATCGCATACACCAGCAGCAGCAGGATTGCCGTGGGGATCGCGTCGAGCAGTAATTGCCCTGCCTGTTGAAGAGTCGTGTCCATTCTTTGTCGTGAGTGCGTACTACCTGAAGATGCACTGAGGGCGCAGAGATCTAAATGGAACAATTGAAATTAACAGATGGGAAAGGGCGGTGTCAACGAGGAGGAGGGCAAACGAAGTGTCGCTTATTGTGAGTTCGCGGCGGAGTCTTGCAGTACCTGGCACGAGTAGGTTTTCAACACCAGCCACACGGTTGCGCCCGCTTGCAGTTGCAATGATTCCCGGGCTGCCAGCGTGAGGTGCACTTCGAACTCGGCGCCGCAATGCACCCTGGCGATGACCATCACATCGCGCTGCTGCAGCGACCGGATGGTTCCGGGAAAGACATTGCGAGCGCTGAGCCCTTCCGGCGCTGCCGTGGCCAGCATGATGTCCCCGGCGCGAATTCCGATCCGCACCGGCCGTGAGCGATCGATGCGGACGAGCGGGACTTCCAGGTCCAGCAAGGAGCCCTGAATACGGCAGGTCATGGTGCCCTGGGCGGGATGTTCGGCAACCAGCACCCCATCGAAGATGTTCTCGAAGCCGGCCAACTGCGCCACCGTCTCGGATTGCGGCCGTTGCAACACCTCATGCGGGGAGCCGCGGGCCACGATGCGTCCGGCTTCGATAGCCATGACCCTCTCGCCGAGCGCAAAAACTTCTTCGCGCTGATGGGTGACGTAAAGAATGGGGATCTGCTGTTGGCGGTTCCACGCCCGCAGGTCATCCAGGATTTGCGATTTGGTCACGGCGTCCAGGGCGGTGAGTGGCTCGTCGAGCAGCAACACGCGCGGGCGTGTGACCAAGGTGCGCGCCAATGCGGCCCGCTGGCGTTCGCCGCCGGAGATTTCCCGCGGACGCCGCTCGGCCAAAGTGAGGATGTGAAACGCCTCCAAGGCCTGGTGGCAGCGGTCGGCGCGCTCCGATTTTGCAAGCCCGTTCAAGCCATAGTCCACATTCTGGCGGACCGTCAGGTGCGGGAACAGGGCCAGCGATTGCAGCAGATAGCCCACCGAGCGGCGGCGAGGGGGAACATTCAAGCCGGCAGCGCTGTCGAACAGGGTGCTTTCGCCGATTGCGATACGGCCGGCTTCAGGGGCTTGCAGTCCCGCAATGCAATTGAGCAGGGTGGTCTTGCCCGCGCCCGAGGCGCCGAAAAGAACCGTGAAGCCGGCGGCGGCGGTGAAGTCGACCTCGAGCGTGAACGGCAACGCCCGTCCGTTGAAGAAGCTCTTCCGCAGGCGAACGCTGAGTTCCTGGGCCGGGGTGGATGTGTGGATCATTTCCATCCCCAAAGGTTCCACGCCGCGCGGCCCCGCAGCCCGTAAAGCGCCGCCAGCAGCGCAAAGCAGAGCGCCAGCAGCAGCAGCGCTGTGTGGTTTGCGGCAGCGTAGTCGAG
>DATGLJ010000008.1:0-3194 GCA_035294185.1 Occallatibacter sp.
GCCATTTTGCTGCGCCAGGACCGGCAGTTCAGCGAGATCTTCATCAAGAAGAATTCGGGCTTCGATGCTTTCATGAACTCGGGCGCGGCGCGGGACGACTGGCGGTAGATTGCCCGGCGTCTTCGGGCGTTTGGCCGCTCCTGGGGTGCGGTTTCCGCGTCTTGAAAAATCCTCCCCTTGCCCTGCCGCCGGCCGGTCAGCCCCGCCCGGGAGGCCGGGCTAAGTGCCCTGTTTTCCACCGTTTTTATGCCAGAGGGGGCAGGGAAGGCCGCGAAACCGTGTAAAATCAGTACAGCTCGGTTTCACTCCCTCGTCCCGGGCAAACAACTGGCGGCATCTCAGTTGTTGAGGCACTATGGATTCGAACGCATCCCAGCCGTCGCTACGATCGCAAACGCCGTTCCTCTTTCGTCCGATCCAATCATTCATTGCTGTATATCCGTCCCGGAGGCCCAGGCGGACCGTGAATCTTACCGGCCGCATTGGTGATTTCTGATGGCTGATCTCGCAACGGCAGTCAAGGTGCTGCCAGCGCGCGAAACAGGGGTTGAACGCCAGGCGAAGCAGCCTTTCCGCCGGCCCGGAATCGTCATTTTTATTGCCGCGGTTCTGGCCGGGCTCGCCTATATCGGCATTCATCTTGCCGCCGACATGCAGCGCGTTGCCATTACCAGCGCCTGGCCGCTGGTGATGCTTGGTTTAGCGCTGGCCATCGCGCTCGGGTTCGAGTTCGTGAACGGATTTCACGACACAGCCAATGCCGTAGCCACGGTCATCTACACTCACTCGCTGGAGCCGCATGTCGCCGTGGTGTGGTCGGGTTTCTGCAATCTGGCCGGCGTTTTATTTTCGTCGGGCGCCGTGGCTTACGCGATAGTCGCTCTGCTGCCCGTGGAAATGATTCTGAAGATCAGCTCCGGCTCCGGCTTCGCGATGGTATTTGCGCTGCTGCTTGCGGCGATCCTGTGGAACCTGGGGACCTGGTGGCTGGGTCTGCCTGCATCGAGCTCGCATACGCTGGTGGGTTCGATCGTCGGCGTGGGGCTTGCCAGCCAATTCATGGAGCATAACGGCGTCTCCGGGCTCGACTGGGGCGAGGTCATCAAGGTTCTGAAAGCGCTGTTTATCTCGCCGCTGCTCGGGTTTGCGCTGGCCGGGATCCTGATTCTGGTGTCGAAGCGGCTGCTCAAACATCCTTCGCTTTATCGCGCTCCCGAGGGCAAACAGCCGCCGCCATGGCCGATCCGCGCGCTGATGGTCGCCACCTGCACGGGCGTCAGCTTTTTCCATGGCTCGAACGACGGGCAGAAGGGTATGGGGCTCATCATGCTGATCCTCATCGGCACGGTGCCGACGGCCTTTGCCCTGAATCGCTCTGTGGGCCCGGCCGATGTGCAGGCATTTCTGGCAGCTTCGGCCGAGACAAGCCGTATCCTCGACAGCCACATTGCGCCGGCAACGGCCGATCCGGATGCGCACACAGCGGTGACGAACTTCGTGCGTACGCGGCGCATGCAGCCGGAGACGCTGCCGGGCGTGCGGCAGCTTGTCGATGAGCTCGACCGCGAAATGACGGAGTACGGGAGTTTTGAGGCGGTTCCCGCGCAGAGCCGTGCAGGTCTGCGGAACGATATGTATTTGACCAGCCAGGCGCTGGAACTGATGACTGCCGCGCGCAGGCCGGTGTTTACGGCGGCCGAGAGCGCCGAGTTGAAGAGCTATCGCGGCGAACTGGAGCGAAACATCAAGTTCATTCCCGCCTGGGTGAAGGTGGCCGTGGCGCTGGCGCTGGGCCTGGGCACGATGGTGGGCTGGAAGCGGATTGTGGTCACGGTGGGCGAGCGCATCGGCAAGGAGCATATGACGTATGCGCAGGGGGCAAGCGCCGGGCTGGTGACCATGGCTACGATCTTTGCCGCCGACAGCTTCGGGCTGCCGGTAAGCACGACGCACATCCTTAGTTCCGGCGTGGCGGGCACGATGGCCGCCAACGGCAGCGGACTGCGGTGGTCCACGATCCGGAGCATTGCGGCGGGCTGGATGCTTACCTTGCCGGCTGCGGCGCTGCTCTCGGGCGCGCTGTACTGCCTGTTCCGCTGGATGGCTTGACCGGATGGCTTAACTGGATTGCTTCATCGCGGCCGGATGAATTTGGCTTGACCCGGCCGGTTTTTTCTCTCGGGCGTCCGCCGCTGCGGACGCCTTTTTCATGACACGATTTCCGCAGCCGGAGCGCGTGCGCCTTATCCGGTACCATACAGAATGGTGCGTTTTTATCGATGAGCCTGAAAGCCAAACTGGAAGCTGTGATTTATGCCGCCGAGGAGCCGGTAACGCTGGCCCAGCTTGCGGCCATTTTTGCCGAAGAGGCCTTCGCATGGAAGGCCGAGCAGGATTCTGCGCGCGCCCGGGAGGCGGCGCCTTTGCCCCTTGAGCCTCTGCCGCTCGAGATAGACGCGGGAGTTGCGCCGGCCGAAGCAGCGGCGTCCCAGGGCGGGCCTGCTGCAACTGCGGCCGGCGCCGGCGATCAGCCAGGGGATCGAACCGAAGAGCAGAACGCAGAGGCGGGTGCGGACCCTGCCGAACCGGCGGCGGACGCAGAAGCAAAGCGCGCAGCCCGCCAGCGCGACCGCGAGGCGCGGGCCATTCTTCGGCAACTGCTGGATGAGATTGTGGCCGAGTATGCACGCGACGACCGGGGCGTGGAGATACGCGAAATTGCCGGCGGCTACCGCATGGCGACGAAGCCTGAGTGCCACGATGCGGTGCGCATGTTTGTCAAGAGCCTCAAGCCGCCTCTCAAGCTCTCATTGCCTGCGCTTGAGACGCTGGCTGTGATTGCATACAAGCAGCCGGTTACGGCGCCCGAAGTGAATGAGATTCGCGGCGTCGATTCGTCGGGCGTCTTTGGTTCGCTGCTGGCGCGCAAGCTGATTGCAACAGCGGGCCGCAAGCAGGTCATTGGCCGGCCGATTCTTTACAAAACGACCAAGGAGTTCCTGATGCGCTTCGGCCTGAAGGATCTTTCTGAACTGCCTTCGATGGAAGAGTTCGAGAAGATGGCGGCCAGCGAGCTGGAAGAGATCGAGCCGGCGGAAACTGCCGGAGGCCCGGCGGAGCCGGATGAAGCGGCGGCTGCCTCAGCGCCTGCGGCGCGCGAAAATACCGGGCCGCAAGGCGAGGAGCCGGCGCAG
>DATGLJ010000009.1:0-3921 GCA_035294185.1 Occallatibacter sp.
TACGTCGTCAACCGGAAGAAAGTCCGCATCATGGCCTACGATCCGCGCCGGCCGCATGCCGGGCGTTATCTCGACGGACTGCCCCGCGGCCCTATGGCTCGAATGCTCCTCCGCCGCATCGAGCAGGATGCCCTCAAGCTATGTCGCGCGCTGGGCTACGACTTGAATTCGGTGGAATTCGCGGTCGAAGGCGGAATTCCGTATGCGATCGACTTTATGAACCCGGTGCCCGATGCCGATCTGCACTCCGTAGGCGATGCGAATTTCGAGTGGATCGTGGAGCAGGTGGCCGAGATGGCGATTGCCAAGGCGCGCAGAGCGCCGCAGACTCCGGAAGCGCTCGCCTGGCCCTTATTGGGGACTGCGGAGCCGGAGGGCAGGCCGAAAACCAGCCTGGAGAAAAGACGGTCCCGAGAGAGCGCCCGGAAAGACGGGACGCTGGACGCGCGGCTGCCGAAGATCGGCAACCGGGATCAGGTAGAGAACGCGTGAGCCTTATCTGCACGGCCTGCGCCGGCGGAACAAGACGCGGCATTCCATGCGAAGAGCGTGCCGGATGAGCACAGCCAGCGCGGCCAGGCAAAACAGGTCAACGAGCGCAGCCGAATGGCGGCCGAGCGTCAATCCGTGGCTGGTGGCCATGTCCGTCATGCTGGCCACCTTCATGGTGGTGCTGGACTCGTCAATCGCCAATGTCGCGCTGCCGCACATCGCCGGCAGTCTTTCGGCTTCCACTGACGAATCGACCTGGGTGCTCACCAGCTATCTGGTTTCGAGCGCCATCCTGCTGCCGGCGTCGGGATGGCTCGCGCGCCGCATCGGACGCAAGCGGCTGCTCATGATTTCCATCCTTATCTTCACCGTCGCGTCCATGCTCTGCGGCCTCTCGATCAATATGCCTATGCTCATTCTGGCGCGCATTCTGCAGGGCGCCGGCGGCGGAAGCATGCAGCCGCTCTCGCAGGCCATCCTGCTTGAAAGCTTTCCGCCCGAGCAGCACGGCAAGGCGATGGCGGCCTACGGCGTAGGCATCGTCGTTGCGCCCGTGATCGGTCCCACGCTTGGCGGCTGGATCACCGACAGCTACACCTGGCGCTGGATCTTCTACATCAACCTGCCCGTTGGCCTGATGGCGCTGTTCATGGCCAACCTTTATATCGAGGACCCGCCCTATCTGCGCCGCACGGTGCGCGTAGCTATCGATTATCTCGGCTTCGGCCTGATGGCGCTGTGGTTAGGAACCATGCAGCTCGTGCTCGACAAAGGTCAGGAGGCCGACTGGTTCGGCGCCAGATGGATCCGCTGGGTTACGGCGCTTTCGGCAGCGGCGTTCATCGGCTTCGTGTGGCAGGAGCTGAGGGCGAGCGAGCCGATTGTGCAACTGCGCGCGCTCGCAAATCGCAATTTCAGCCTCGGCACCACGATCACCACATTCTATGGTTTCGTGCTCTACGGCATTACCGCCCTGCTGCCCCTGTTTCTGCAGACGCTGCTTGGGTATCCGGCGCTCGACAGCGGCCTGGCGGTGAGCCCGCGCGGTCTGGGCTCGGTCGTCGCCATGCTGCTGGTGGGCTCGCTGGCCAGCCGCGTCGATGGCCGGGTGCTGCTCTCGGTGGGCCTGGCCATCTTCGGCTATTCCACCTTCGAGCTCAGCCGCATCAATCTCGGCATCGCCATGAGCTCGGTCGCAATTCCCAACTTTATTAACGGCTTCGGCGGCGGGTTTGTCTTTGTCCCGCTCACCACCATGACCATGGGCCTTTTGCAGAAGCAGGAGATGGGAAACGCCGCCGGCATTTACAACCTGATGCGCAATATCGGCGGCAGCGTGGGCATCGCCGCGCTTACTGCGCAGCTGGCGCGCCGCTCGCAGATTCACCAGACCTATCTTGCCGGGCATCTCGCGCCCGGCAGCCCGGCGGCCATGGCTGCGGCGCAGGGCCTGAGCAGTTATCTGCACGTTGCGGGAGCCGACCCAACCACGGCGAACTACGCGGCGCTCGGCATCATTTACCGGAGCCTGCAGCAGCAGGCCGCCATGCTGGCTTACGCCGACAACTTCCGCCTGCTCGCCATACTGTCGATCGCCTGCATTCCGCTGGTGCTGCTGCTGGCGCCGGCGCGCCGCGGCGAAAAACGGCATATCGAGATCAGCGAATAGGCCTCATGCCTCGGCGCGCACCAGCAGGCAGGTGATGTTGTCGTGGCCGCCGGCGCGGTTGGCGGCGTTCACCAGCCGCTCACACAGCCTGTCCAGCGGAAGATCGAGCGCCAGCAGCGATGCGATGATCGGGTCCGACAGCTCGCGCGTGAGCCCGTCGGAACACAGCAGGAAGAGATCGCCGGGCTCGACCTCGACCGGAAACACATCGGAAGTAACCGAGCTCTGCGTGCCCAGAGCGCGGGTAATCACGTTGCGCAGCGGCGAGCGCTCCGCCTCGGAAGGCTTTATACGGCCCGAGCGCACCTGCTCTTCCACCAGCGAGTGGTCCACCGTGATCTGCCGCAGCGCGCCGCCGCGCCGCAGGTAGCAGCGGCTGTCGCCCACGTTCAGGACCCATGCGCGTTGCTGCTCCACGACCAGCGCCACCAGCGTAGTGCCCATTCCGCTCAGCTTGCGGCTGCTCTGCGAGCGCGTGTAGACGGCCAGGTTGGCCGCTTCGATCGCCGCTTCGGCGGCCGCGGGCAGCGGATCGGAGACGGCCCGGCTCTTCAGCCGCCGCATCACTTCATCCACTGCAATCGCGCTGGCTACTTCTCCGGCCGCAGCCCCGCCCATTCCGTCGCACACCACAAATGCGCCGTCTTCAAGCGAGATACCGTATGCGTCTTCGTTACCGGAACGTTTGCGGCCGCGATCGCTGAGAGCAGCGGCCGCATATTGAACGAGAGCCGATGACAAGATTTTCTCCCGTCCGACAGTTTACACAGATGAGCCCCGCTCGAGCTGGCGCGCGAATTGTCGTTTCGAATGCCCTCTGTTCTTCGCGCGGCGTCCGGCGCCGTGCGCAGGATGCGCAGCAGCGACTGGAGCCGGCGCGGCAACTCAACCCGCAACTCGATAAGATACAAACAGTGGAGAAAAGCCGTATGAGCATCTCAAGTCCCACCACCCCGGCCGCGTCCGGCGCAGAGTCGCCGGCGCCGCTTAAAAAGACCGCGCTCAACGCCACGCACCGCGCCCTCAAAGCCAGAATGGTCGACTTTGGCGGCTGGGACATGCCGGTCGAATATCCCGGACCGGGCGGCGGCCTGATCGCCGAGCACATGGCCGTGCGCACCGGCGTGGGCCTCTTCGACGTTTCGCACATGGGCGAGATCCAGTTCCGCGGCCAGGGCTCTCTCGACGCCGTGCAGCGCATCACCATGAACGACGCCGCAAAACTCGCCGATGGCCAGGCGCAGTACTCCGCCCTGCTCACGCCCGAGGGCGCCTTCGTCGACGACATCCTCGTGCATCGGCTCGGCCCCAACGATTTTCTCCTGGTGGTCAACGCCGGCACCACCGACAAGGACTTCGCCTGGATTCGCAGGCAGGTTGCCGGCATCCACGGCATTCATGTAAGCAATTACTCGAATTATTATTCGCAGCTCGCCCTGCAGGGGCCGCGCGCCCTCGATACGCTCGCGAAGCTGACGAAGGTCGATCTTGCCGCGATCAAAAATTACTGGTTCACCTGGGGCACGGTCGCCGGCGTTCCCAACGTGCTGATCGCACGCACCGGCTACTCCGGCGAGGACGGCTTCGAGGTCTACATCCCGTCCGACGAGGCGACCACGGTGAAGATGTGGAACGCGCTGCTCGAAGCCGGCCAGGAGTTCGGCATCCGCCCCTGCGGACTGGGCGCGCGCAACACGCTGCGCCTCGAAGCCGGCATGAGCCTCTACGGGCATGAGATTTCCGAACAGATCAACGTCTTC
>DATGLJ010000010.1:0-3432 GCA_035294185.1 Occallatibacter sp.
AGAGATCGCGGGACGGAATGAAGATGTCTCCATCGAGTTTCCTCGCGGCCGAATTCGCTCCGCTGCGCTTTGCAATTCGGTTGAGGACGACGAACAGGCGCTCAATGTCGCAGAAAACGCGGTGAGCCTGAAGTTCCGGCCTCACGAAGTTCTGACCGTGCGGCTGATGCCGTGATTTCCCCGAGGGCCGAAGGGCAGATGCGGCGCAGCGTCATCCCTCTTCGGTGGCATTGGCGGGCGCATCGCGTCTTATAGAATCGTTACACCACATGATGGAGATCCATGCAGCGGGCGTAGGTTCGGCATCCGGCGGCGAGCGGAGGCAGGGACTGGCTTCCGGCGAGGCCAGACAGCATGCGACGATGCCGAAGCAGGCAGACGGCGGTGTGGTGATCCGGGTGGAGGGTTTACGCAAGAGTTACAGCACGGCCCGCGGCTCGCTGACGCTCTTCGATGATCTGCATCTTACGGTCCAGGCCGGCGAGATGGTTGCTGTTGTCGGCCAGTCCGGTGCGGGAAAGAGCACTCTTTTGCACATTCTGGGGGCGCTTGATAGCCCTTCCGCGGGGAGGGTATACTGCGCCTCAACCAGCGTGACCGAACTCAATGCCCGGGAGGCGGCGATCTTTCGTAACCGTGAAATCGGTTACGTCTGGCAGTTTCATTACCTGCTGCCGGAGTTTTCGGCACAGGAAAACGTGGCCATGCCGCTGCTGGCGTGCGGCGCAGGCAAAGGTGAAGCGATGGCGATGGCGGCCAACTGGCTGAAGGAAGTGGGCTTAGAGGATCGCGGCAGTCACCGGCCGGGAGAGCTCTCCGGCGGCGAGCAGCAGCGGGTGGCGCTGGCCCGCGCGCTGGTTAACAGCCCCAGGGTGCTGCTGGCCGATGAACCCACAGGCGATCTGGATGAATCCACAGCCCGGCGGGTATTCGATCTGCTTGCCCGGCTTCACCGAGCGCACAGACTTACGTCGATCCTGGTCACTCACAACATGGAGCTTGCAAGCCGATGCTCCAGAATTCTGCACCTGGAAGGCGGCCGGCTGGCACCGTTGACGGCTGCACCCCGCGCCAACCCCATTCCCGGAACCGTATGAAGAAAAGCACCTTTCCGGGGCCATTTTGAGTCTTAATAGTAAGTACGACAGCCTGGGTTGGCATGCAGCCGGGCTGACAAGCAGGGTGGGTGTCTCCGTCATGCCCGGAGCGATTGGAGACGAAGGGCTTTCACAGCCCGACCGCCCGAAAAGCCGTGCGATGGCAGGATTGTTTTTCGTGCTTGCGGCCCTCGCCGGCGGTGAAGAGCAAGAGGAAGGGCTCGTGCAGATTGGGCCGAAGCCGGAAGCAAGTCGCTCAAACGGCAGCAATGCTGTCGCAGTGGGCGCCCGGTGAACCGGACGGTTACTTCCGCCGATAGCCTGGATCAGGGAGAAGCATATGTTCGAACGCTATACGGAGAAGGCGCGACGCGTGATCTTCTTTGCGCGGTACGAGGCAAGCCAGTTCGGCTCCCCATATATTGAGACCGAACATCTGCTGTTGGGACTGCTGCGCGAAGACAAGGCATTGACCAACCGCTTCCTGCGCTCGCATGCCTCCGTTGAGTCGATTCGGAAGCAGATCGAGGCGCATACCACGATCCGCGAGAAGGTTTCGACCAGCGTCGATCTTCCGCTTTCAAACGAGTGCAAGCGAGTGCTGGCCTATGCCGCCGAGGAGGCCGAGCGCCTGGGCCACAAGCACATCGGAACCGAGCACCTGCTGCTGGGCCTGTTGCGCGAGGAAAAGTGCTTTGCTTCCGAGATTCTGCAGGAGCGCGGGCTGAAGCTGGCGCAGATTCGCGACGAGCTGGCGCGGGTCACGCAGGAAAAAGCTCCGGCGCCGCAGCGGCAGCGCGAATCCAGCCTGCTGGCCGAGTTCAGCCGTGACCTGACCCAGGCCGCCATGGACGGTCAGCTCGACCCGCTGGTGGGCCGCGACGGCGAACTCGAACGCGTGATCCAGATCCTGTGCCGGCGCACCAAGAACAATCCGGTGCTGATCGGCGAGCCCGGCGTGGGCAAAACCGCTATCGTCGAGGGTCTCGCGCAGCGCATCGCCGATGGCGAGGTGCCAAGCTTCCTGGCCGACAAGCGCGTGCTGGGCCTCGATCTTTCGCTCATCGTCGCCGGCACCAAGTACCGCGGCCAGTTCGAGGAGCGGCTCAAGACCATCATGAAGGAGCTAATGGAGAATCAGAACTCCATTGTCTTCATCGACGAGCTGCACACTCTGGTGGGTGCAGGCTCGGCCGAGGGGTCGCTGGACGCGGCCAATATCCTCAAGCCGGCGCTCTCGCGCGGCGAGATTCAGTGCATCGGCGCAACTACGCCGGCCGAGTACCGCAAGTCGATCGAGAAGGACCGGTCGCTGGAGCGGCGCTTCCAGGCGGTGAAAGTTCCGCCGCCGAGTGAAAGCGACGCCGTGAAGATCATCATGGGCATCAAGGACCGCTACGAGAAGTTCCACGCGGTCAGTTACACCGATGCGGCAGTGGAGTTTGCCGTATCGCACTCGAACCGCTATATCCCGGACCGCTTCCTGCCGGATAAGGCGATCGACCTGATCGACGAGGCCGGCGCGCGCGTGAAGCTGCGCCAGACCTCGCTGCCCGATGAGATCACCGAGGTGCAGAAGCGGATCAAATTCATCGTGCACCGCATGGACTCGGCGATTGCCAATCACGAGTTCGAAAAGGCGCGATTCTACTCCGATGAGGAGCGTAAGGAGCGCGAAAACCTGCGCGCACTGCGCGATAAATATCATCTGGACGATTCGGCGGCGGGGATTGTGGGCCGCGAGGATATTGAAGACGTGGTCAGCCGCTGGACGGGCGTGCCCGTGACCAGCATCAAGGAAGAAGAGACGCAGAAGCTGCTGCGCGTCGAAGAAGAGCTGCACAAGCGCGTGATCTCGCAGGACAAGGCGATTTCGGCGCTGGCGCGGGCCATCCGCCGGTCGCGTGCCGGATTGAAGTCGCCGGCGCGCCCCATTGGTTCCTTCCTGTTCCTTGGACCGACAGGCGTGGGCAAGACGGAAATGGCGCGCACGCTGGCGCAGTTCCTCTTCGGCTCGGACAAGGCGCTGATCCGCTTCGATATGTCGGAGTTCATGGAGAAGCACTCGGTGTCGAAGCTGATTGGGTCGCCGCCGGGATACGTGGGCTACGAGGAGGGCGGCCAGTTGACCGAGCGGGTCAAGCGGTCGCCCTATTCGGTCGTCCTGCTTGACGAGATCGAGAAGGCGCATCCGGATGTCTTCAACATCCTGTTGCAGGTCTTTGAAGATGGGCAATTGACCGACGGGCTGGGCAACACCGTCGACTTCAAGAACACCATCATCATCATGACCTCGAACATCGGCGCACGGCATCTGCAGAAGAAGCAGGGGCTG
>DATGLJ010000011.1:0-4402 GCA_035294185.1 Occallatibacter sp.
AACGGTCCCAGCAGAATGCCGGCGACGATCTCGCCGGCGATGCGCGGCTGTTTCAGCCATTCCGCCAGGTAGCCAAGAGCGTGCACGGCGCCGAGCAAAACGGCAATACTCAGGACGAAGTTGCCGAATTCGGCGGCAGACATAGGCGGCTCCTCCGGAGAAAGAGATCGAGAGTGCAGCACGCCCGCGCGCCGACGAGACTGCGCGGGGCTCGCGCCTGCAATTTGCAGAATGCCCGGGCGATGGACAGAAGAGTGTGTTGTGCAGGATTTCTTCGTACGCCGGCAGAGCGCCGCAGACATAGAGACGGAATCGCGGCTGGCCCGTTACGGTTTCGCGGTCCGGCGCGAAGCTGCGCTATCTTGCTCTGCCGCCCGGCAGGCTGCTGCGGCGTGATGTCCATCCGCAATTGCGATGGGCGCAGCTGCCGCGGGGTTGCCCTACTTCAGCTTCAGATCGGAAATAAAGTCGGTGCGCGAGTCCCAGGAACTCACGATTTTGACGGCGCTCTTTTTGCCGTCCTTTTCCGCCCAGAGGTCGAAATCCTCGTCTTTATTCACCTGGGCAAAGTGAAAGTGGCCGTTTTCGAGAGAAGTAAAACTGCGAATCGATTTGGTTTTCTCATTTTTAAGAAAGACGGTTGCGCCGGCCACAGGAGTGGAAGCGGCGCTGAGCACGGTTCCCGATACGGTGCGCTCGCCCAGATTCTGCGCCGCGGCCAGAGCCGCGAGCGCCGCCGGCCGGCCGGCATGGAACAGGCTGTTAACCAGGCCGAGGGCCAGAGCGGCAGCGCCTACCTGCATCCACGTTCGCGCTTTCACTCTTCCTCCTCGTCTTCGTTATACAGATCCTCGTCTTCGTCGATCTCTTCTTCGACGCGCGCCAGTTCCAGCGGCTCTACGCCCACTACTTCGAACTCCGTTCCGCATTCTTCGCAGGCGACCACATCGCCTTCTTCAACCTCATCCAATTCAAAGTCCAGATCGCTTTCGCATTCCGGGCAGCTGGGCATGGCAGCCTCCTCTCGGTCCACCAAAAAACGGGATTTGACTGATTGCTTACGCTCCAACATCGCACATCGGGTAACCCGCAATCAAGGCTCCCGGGGCGGCTGACCCGAATGACTTTTCACGCCCGAAAAGGTCACCGGAAATCCACCTCGCCTGTTTCCTGCAGGACTCGGCTTCGGTCCCGCTCTAGTTTTAGAAAGAACCGCGCCTCGGGTCAAGGGCGGCGGCAAATGCAACGCGCCTGAGCCCGGCCGGCGCAGCCCGCGCCAGGGCGGCTGCAGGCCCCGCGGTTGCGGTAATACCCATGACACCGGCCCTCGGAAACGTATACCCTGTTGGGTACGATGCGCAGAATCGGTTCCAGTCCATTTGCCTTCCCCAATTTCAGCGGCGCAACGCGCCGGCTGGTGCTGGTCAATCTCTGCACGTACTTTGCGCTGGCCATCGGCGGCATGTTGTCTGCCGTGGCCAGCCAGATCGCCGCCGCGCTCGCGTTTTCTCCCCAGGCCTTTATCCACGGCGCCCTGTGGCAGCCGCTTACCTATAGTTTCATTCATCAGGGCGTCGTCGCCACTCTCTTCGAGCTGTTGTCGCTGTGGTTTCTGGCCGGGTTTCTTGAGAGCTTTCACAAGGCCGGCTGGGTGCTGTGGCTCTACGCCGTTTCCGTCTTCGGCTCCGCGGCCGCAGCGCTGGCCATCTACGCCGCCAGCGGCCTGCTCGGCTACGCGCTGCCGCCTATCCCGCTGTACGGCTGTTTCGGCGGCATCTTCGGGCTGCTTGCGGCTATCGGCGCGCTCTATGGCGATACCGAATTCCTGATGTTTTTCGTGATCGGCATCAAGGCTCGCTACCTCGCCTTAATCTATGCCCTGATTGCCATTGCGATGCTTTTCGGCCAGCAGCGGATGTATGCATTCGCCCAGTTGGGAGGCGCGCTCGCAGGTCTGCTTTTCGTGCGCTCGGCTCCGCGCCGCGGCGTCGCCTTCGCCATCAGCGAAGGCTGGTATGGCCTGCGCAACCGCTACTACCGCTGGAAGCGCCGCCGCGCCGCGCGCAAGTTCGAGGTTTACATGCGCTCGCAGGGCCGCACGGTGCGCTTCGACGGCCAGGGCCGCATGATCCACGAGGACCCGGACGACAAGACGCGGTGGAATTGACGAAGACGAGGCAAGGGATCGGGAAACAGCGCATCGGCGGCTACTCGTGATGGAAACGATCGGTCCCGGACCCGCGATCTCAATTTGCTGCCGCAGCCGTTTACAATCCATTCTGAAATGACTGCAAAAATCGCCTTTCTTTTTCCTGGACAGGGTTCGCAGGCCGTAGGTATGGGCCGCGAGCTGGCCGAGCGTTTTCCTGTGGCCCAGCAGACCTTTGCCGAAGCCGATGCGGCGCTTGGCTTTGCGCTTTCGCGCCTCTGTTTCGAAGGGCCCGAGGAGGACCTGCGCCTTACCGAGAACACGCAGCCGGCCATTCTCACGGCAAGCGTGGCAGCAGCGCGCGTGCTTGCAGAGCGGGGAATTGCGCCTGCGCTCGCCGCCGGCCATTCGCTCGGCGAGTGGTCCGCCCACGTAATCGCCGGCACGCAGGCGTTCGCCGATGCGGTACGCGCCGTCAAAGCCCGCGGCCGCGCCATGCAGCAGGCCGTGCCCGCCGGCCAGGGAGCAATGGCCGCAATATTGCAGCTCGATGCCGTGCAGGTGGCTGAGGCGTGCCGGGAGGCGGCGGGCGAAACCGGCCAGGTGGTCCAGGCAGCGAACCTCAACTCGCCGGGCCAGACCGTCATCTCCGGCGCAGCGGCGGCCGTCGAAAAGGCCTCGGCCCTCTGCAAGGCCAGAGGCGCGCGCCGCGCCGTTACTTTGCCGGTCAGCGCGCCGTTCCACTGCGCGCTCATGCAGCCCGCGCAGGAGGAAGTGGCGCGCGTGCTCGCCTGCCTCGCGGTCAATGATCCAAAGATTCCCGTCGCCGCCAACGTAACCGGCGGCATGGTAACCACTGCCGAGGCCGCGCGCGACGCGCTTATTCGCCAGGTTACAGGCGCGGTGCGCTGGGTCGATTGCGTCGGCTCGCTCAGGCAGGCCGGCGCGGAAGTTTACGTCGAAGCAGGCCCCGGCAAGGTGCTCTGCGGCCTGCTCAGGCAGATCGATCCGGCGCTCAAACTGCTCAACGTGGAAGACGCGGCAAGCCTCGAGAAGACGCTGGCGGAGCTGGCCTGAGCGCCCTGCGAGCGCTTCCTTTCCTTGTGTCCTTGTCTCGATCTTTGAGTCTGTTTATCTCGAGCGCGCCGGGCTCATCGGCGGCGGCAGCGGATTCACAAACTCGAAATGGACTGGAATGCGCATGGCCACCGCCTTTCCATTTCTGCGCGCCGGCTTCCACCGGTACTGTTCGAGGGCCGCGGCGGAGGCCGCATCCAGGCCATATCCGGAGGAATTCGCTATACAGGGCTGCTCCGGATGGCCCTCGGCGTCCACCACCACATCCATGATCACCAGGTAGTTGGTTATGTGCGCACTGGCGCCGGCGTTAACAGCTTCTCTCGTGATTTGCGCGGGGACCTTCTTGATTAAGCGCGGCTGAACGACGCCAAACTCGTGGGCATTGGCAATGCCGTTCTTCGCCAGGCTGTCATGAAAGCGCGATGCGCACAGCGGCACGGCCAGATCGGCGCCGGTGGAGTTGGGCGAGCGGACAGTGATGGGCCTGCGGGACTCGTTGGCCGGCTGAACCGGCCGCTGTCCCGGCGCTGCCGCCACGGCAAACAGCGTCAGGCCCAATGCCGTCGCCAATCGGACGATCGCGTAATGGCTGCGCATGGTTCGCTTCCTCCACAAAGGGAATCATCGCGCGGCGGCTGGCTACGCTGCTCCCAATTCATGCAGGAGGAAGGCGTAATCCAGCGCAATCTCCTTCAGGTAGTCGTAGCGTCCGCTCGCCCCGCCGTGGCCCGCCTGCATGTTGGTTACCAGCAGCAGCGGATGGTCGTCTTTCTTGAGCGTGCGCAGACGCGCTACATACTTTGCCGGCTCCCAGTACATCACCTGGCTGTCGTGCAGCGCGGTCTTTACCAGCATCGCCGGATAGGCCGCGGGCTTCAGGTTGTCGTATGGCGAGTAGCTCAGCATATAGCGGAAATACTCCTCCTGTTCGGGGTTGCCCCACTCTTCGTACTCGGGCACGGTCAGCGGCAGAGACGGATCGAGCATCGTGTTCATCACATCGACAAACGGTACATGCGAAACCACGGCGCGGAAAAGTTCGGGCCGCATGTTGACGACTGCGCCCATCAGCAACCCGCCTGCCGAACCGCCCTCGATGGCCACGCGCTTCCGGTCGCCGTACCCTGATGCGGTTAGATGCTCCACCGCGGCAATGAAGTCCGTAAAGGTGTT
>DATGLJ010000012.1:0-4986 GCA_035294185.1 Occallatibacter sp.
TCGAGCAGGTCTGCGACCGCGTGCTCCTGCTTTCGCGCGGCGAAATCGTCCTGGCGGGCGACCCCAAAACGCTGCCAGGCGATTACGGCAAGCCCACGCTTGAGGATCTGTTTGTGAGCGTGGCCCGCGAGCCCCTGAGCGAGATCTCCAGCGACTCGATCCGCCGGAAGGAAGACTCACGATGAACCCGCGACGCCTCGCAGCCATCGCGCTGCGCCAGTTTTATCTGTTCCGCGGCAGCTTCGCGCGCGTCATTCCCCTCTTCGCCTGGGTCGCCATCGACATGGTCCTCTGGGGATTCATGACCAGGTACCTCAACGTCGTCGCCGGCTCGCGCTACCGCTTTGTGCCCGCGCTGCTTGGCGCCGTGCTCTTCTGGGATTTCATGAGCCGCGTCCTGCAGGGCGTCACCACCGCATTTTTCGAGGACGTGTGGGCGCGCAATTTCCTCAACGTCTTCGCCAGCCCCATCACGACAGCCGAGTACATCGGCGGCCTGCTCGTCTGCAGCATGGGCGCCAGCGCCGTGGGCCTGGTCGTCATGGTCCTCGTCGCCGGGCTCGCCTTCGGGCTCTCGTTCGCCGCCTATGGCGCCATGCTGGTTCCGTTTCTGCTGGTGCTGTTCCTCTTCGGCCTGGCGCTGGGCATCCTGGGCAGCGCTATCGTTCTGCGCCTCGGCCCCGCGTCGGAGTGGTTTGTCTGGCCCATCCCAGCGCTGCTGGCGCCCTTTGCCGCCGTCTACTATCCGCTCGCCACGCTGCCGGCCTGGATGCGCGCCTTTTCGCGTCTGATCCCGGCCTCCTATGTCTTTGAAGGCATGCGCGCCATTGTGGCCGGCCGCCCGTTCGATACAACACTCTTCGCGGCCGCGTTGGCCCTGGCGGCCGCCTACGTCCTTCTCGCCTATTGGCTGTTCGCCCGCGTCTTCCGGTACGCCGTCCGCACCGGCCTCATCGCCCGCTACAGCGCCGAAACCGTCTCCTAGCGGTGGAGTCTCAACAGGTTGTTCGGATCGAGAGCGGATCGGCCTGATGGCCTTGAAAGGTACGGGCTTCATGGCGGTTTTGAATGGCAGGGGCTTCTCGGTGGCTTTGAAGGGTACGATACAGGCCCGGCAGATGAACGGGGCTTCAGCCCCGGAGAGAACGCGCAGTTAAATTGTCCCGCTATCCTCGCCCGCCGGTATCGCACTTTCCGCGCCGCTCCGGGGTATCCTGAAGAGGAACCATCGAAATTCACCCGAAGGAAAAGCAATGGCGGAGATAGCTGTGGAGGCCAACGAGGCTCCGGCGCAGTTGCCGAATGTGCGCGTAGCAGTGCTCGGCGCGGGAAAGATGGGCGGCATTCTGCTGCAGGCCTTCCTGAAGCAGAATCTGTTCGCGCCCGCGCAGATCTGCGCAACCGTCGCCCACCAGGAGCGCGCCGTGGCGCTCAGCACGCAGTGGGGCGTGGACGTGACCACCGATAACCTCGAGGCCGTGCGCGACGCCGACCTCATCCTCATCGGCGTCAAGCCTTTTCAGGTGCCCGATCTGGTCAAGGCCATCAAGCCGGGCCTCAGGAAGAGCGCCACCATCGTATCTTTTGCGGCGTCTGTGAAGACCCACGCGATTGAGGAAATTGCAGGCCACGAAATCGCCGTTATCCGCGCCATGCCCAATACGCCCTCGGCCCTCGGCGCAGGCGTGGCCGCGCTCTGCCGCGGCCGCTTCGTCTCGGATGCGCAGATGGAGCTGGCCCAGCGCATGTTTGAGACCGTCGGCCGCACCGTCGTCGTCGACGAAAAGCACATGGACGCCGTGACCGGCTTGTCCGGCTCCGGTCCCGCTTACGTCTACATCATCATCGAGGCGCTGGCCGAAGCCGGCGTTAAAGTCGGCCTGCCCCGCGATATCGCCACCCAGCTCGCCGCGCAGACCGCCTTCGGCGCATCGAAAATGGTCCTCGAAACCGGCTACCACCCCGCGCTTCTCAAGGACGCCGTGACCACCCCGGCCGGCTGCACCATCGACGGCATTCTCGAGCTGGAGGAGGGCGGCCTGCGCGTCACCCTCATCAAAGCCGTCATGCGCGCCACAGAACGCGCGCGGCAGCTTGCGGCGGGATGAAGAGCAGTTCACAGTTCGCAGCCCCCTGTTCACACGCAGAATCGTTCTCCGGGAACCGGACGTTCTTTGCGAATTTTGACCGGCGAGCTGTGAACTCTGAAAAGGGCGCAGACGGCGCCACCGAGGCCGCCCCCGCGCTCTCCGCCGCGCCCGAGCGCCGCACTCCTGAAGGCCGCAGTCTCGACCGGCTCTCCGTCCGCCGTCCTGCGTGGCTCCCCTCCTACATCCCCGAGCTGCAGGGCCTGCGCGGCATCGCCGTGCTGGCCGTCGTCTTTTATCACTGCCATCCGCGCCTTCAAGGCACCTGGTTCTACGGCGCATCGCTCTGGGGCTGGGCAGGCGTGAATCTGTTTTTTGTCCTCTCCGGCTTTCTCATCACCTCCATCCTGCTCGAATCGCGCGCCAGGCCGCGCTACTTCCGCAACTTCTACGGCCGCCGCGTGCTGCGCATCTGGCCGGTTTACGTTCTGTTGCTCGCCGTTGTCTACCTTGAGGCGCCCTGGTTCATCGGCCCCGGCATCGGCCAGGCCATCCGCTCTGCTCCGTGGTGGGCATACGTCTTCTTCCTGCAGAACCTTTTTCACCTCGCGCTGCCGCCGGCCCTCGGCCCCACCTGGTCGCTCGCCATCGAAGAGCAGTACTACTTCCTCTGGGCGCCGGCGGTGCGCCTGCTCGGGCATCCCCGGCGTTTATGGGCGCTCGCCTCCCTGCTCGCCGCCGTCATCGTCCTCTCGCCGGTCATGCGCCACACGCATTACCGCTGGCTCACGCCCACCCACACGCTCATCCATCTGGACGGCATCGCCTGGGGCAGCCTGCTGGCGCTCGGCCTCTACACGCTCCGCTTCAGCCGCCGCGCGTGGGTCATGCTCGGCCTCAGCGGCCTCGTTGCCGGCCTTGCAGCCGCCGCCACCATCGCCGGCGGCACCGCCTTCCTCGATTCGGCTCTCGCCATCGCCTTCGCCGGCGCGATGCTGGCCTCCATCGCCGGAACCGGTGCGCACACCCCTGTAAACGCTGCGCTCGCCCGCGGTCCGCTGGCCTTCTACGGCCGCATCAGCTACGGCCTTTACATGATCCACATCGGCGTCTTTATCTTCTTCGGCTGGTTCGACCTCAGGATGGACCGCTACGGCATCACCGGCAATCTTGCCGTTGTCGGCTTCCGCCTGCTCGTCTCAACCGCCGCAGCATCTGTACTCTGGTACGGCTTCGAGTCGCAGATTCTCAGGCTGAAGAAATATTTCTAAGAACCGCAGGCGCTCACCGAATCCGCAGCTGCATTTCCCGGCGTTTCGGGACTGCCGGCAGATTTTTCGTGGAGAGCGCGGTAAACATCTTGAGCCACACCGGCATTCGCAGCGCCGCGCCGCCCCGCTCGCCATGCGACAATCCAGAACAATGGCAGGCGGACGCAAACCGGTGATTGTGCGCAAGTTCTCGCGGGACTGGGCTGCGGGCTATGCGGGCCCCGGCCTCGCCCAGAACGCCGCCGAGCTCGAGATCCTCGACCCGGCCGGCAAGGTCCTGCGCATCGGATGGGAGCAGGTCAAGTGGGTCTGCTACGTGCGCGATCTGCCCGGCCCATCCGCCGGTCCATATACAGATCAGTCCGGCCCCGAACGGCTGCTCCACAAAAAATTCTCCGTGCGCCCGCGGGCTGCAGGCCTCTGGCTTCGCATGACGCTCGCCGACGGCGACCAGCTCGAAGGACTGGCCGCCAACGATCTCTCGCTGATCGCCGGCGCCGGACTGCTGCTCACACCGCCCGACACGCGCTCCAACACGCAGCGCGTCTTTGTTCCCCGCCAGGCTATACAGACGCTCGAAGTCGTAAGCCTCATCGGCGCCTCGCGGCGCGGCCAGAGGCCCGGAATCGCTCAGCCCGAACTGTTTGGACCGGCGGACCCCGAACGCGACAACCGGTAATCCCGGCGCTGGCGCCGCTCCGCAACCGCAAAGGCAGGCTTCGCGCCGCTTCTCCTACAATAAAGTCGGTGCTGCTGTCGCTTCCCCAAAACCGTACAGGAAATGCCCAGACCAGCTTGCGAACTTGCGCAGCGCCCGCGAAGCCGCACCTGCTCCCGCCGGCACGCCGCTGGTCTGCGCCGGCCGCGCTGCGCTACTGGCATCTGGCCAGCCTCGATGCGCCCACGGTCGCCGCAATTTGGTCGCTCGCCTTTGCCTGGGTCTCCGGCGTGCGGCTGGCGTTGTGGATCATCGCGCTGCAGGCGCTCACCGTCTGGACCGTCTATGTAGGCGACCGCCTTCTCGACGCCCGCGCCGCTCTGCGCCGGCAGCTCGCAGAAGACCTTCGCGAGCGCCATTATTTCCACTGGCGACACCGCCGCATCCTCGCGCCTGCCGCCTGCGCTGCCGCTTGCGCCGCTGCCTGGATCACCCTCCGCTGCATGCCGATCGTCGTAAAGGAACGCGACTCGTTCCTCGCTGCAGCTTCGGCTCTCTATTTCACGCGCGTGCACGCCGGCCGCCTGCGCCGCATGATGCGCAAAGAGCTGATCGTAGGCATCCTCTTTACGGCCGGCTGCGCCTGGCCCTCAGCCTCGCCGGCCATCGCGCTCCCGGCGATCTTCTTCGCTGCCCTGGCCTGGCTCAACTGCCTGGCTATTGAGGCCTGGGAAGGCGGGAAGACCGAGAGCGAAAGAGTTCCTTTCGCCGCGCGCCGTTCCATACCGCTGGGCTCTGCCGCCATCCGACTGGCATGCGCGGGCGTTATCATCGCCGCAATTCTGCTGCCCTTCACGCCGCGCGCCGCGGCTATGCTCGCTGGCGGCGCTCTCAGCGCCCTGCTGCTGGCCGTCCTCGACAGCACCCGCGAGCGCATCGCCGCTGTGGCCGTGCGCGCGCTGGCAGACCT
>DATGLJ010000013.1:0-7947 GCA_035294185.1 Occallatibacter sp.
GGCGCGGGCCTGTTCTGCTTTGCTCTGCTTGTTCTGGCCGGTGCTGTGCTGCTGCTTGAATTCGGCGTGCGCTGGAGTTTCACGTGGACGCCGGATGCGCTGCGCCACACAATGGTCTTCCGCTACAGAACGCCTCGCCGCAGGCGGCCGGAAGAGAAGGGGATTGCCGGTGGGTTGAGGCCGGCCGAAGAGTAGCTGATCGCTCGGCTGCTCTGCGCAGGGAGAACGCCATCGGCGCAGCTTCAGGGCAGCGCCGATGCGCGCCGAGCCTCCTGTCCGGGCGAGTGGTGCTGCCTGGAACAGGTTACTGGCTGACGCCGGCGGCGGAGGCGAAGCCGGCGGCCTGTTCGGCGGGGATGGTGCTGATCGGCGGCGGAGCGGCGAAGGTGGAGTTTTTGGCGTTGATTGCGGTCGAGTAATCGGGGCCGAGACCGAGCTTTTTGAGCGCGCGGCTGTCGGGCATCAGCTTGGTCTGCCAGCCGTTGTCGGCCTGATACTTCTGCATGGCCGCAATCGTGGCTGCATCCCAGTTGCCGGTGGGCTCGCCGCTGAGGTAGTGCTCGCGGATAAGAGCCTGCTGAATCTGCGTGGCCCGCTCCGGATCAATGGATTGCTGCCCGCGGAGGCGGTGGGATCGGTGCGTTGCCAGGTGGTGTGTCCGGCGCCGGGTTCCGGCAGTGGGCGAACGGTGAACGTGTGAAGCAAAAGCCGGCGCGGCCAGCAGGCCTGCAAAGAAAACAACCGCCAGATTGGCTCGTATCGACAAAAACACGTATCAGAACCTCAAATCAGGAATGCAACCGGAACTGCGCAGAGTCTACCGGAAGTCCGCCAATGCGGCAACCCGGATTTTCCCCGGGGGCCTGTGGGAGCCAAGGCTGGAGGATGACGCCGGATGTCTTCCCCAAATGGGCCGGCGTCATCAAAAAATGACTGCAGCGCGTCAGATCAAAACGTCTGTCAGCGGCGAAAGCCGGGCCGGCCGGCTTTTCCGCCCATCGCAGCACGGGTAATGCCAGGCCATTGAAAACTCCCGAAAACGGGAGCTTATCCGTATTTCGCACTGCTGCTAAGCTCCTCCCATTATTTCGCCGGCGGAAATTCACTGCAATGTTCCGCCGGTAACGTTGATTCCCGCCTCGGGATGACGGGGATCCATGACCTCGAAGACCACGTCGTCGCCGCTCTTGAGCTTGCTGACAATGGCGTCGAATGCTTCCTTGGTGCCGGTGGGCTGGCGGTTGACGCGGGTGATAACCTCACCGGGCTCAAGACCCTGCAGGTCGGCAAAGGAGCCGGTGCGAACCGATTCGATCACTACGCCGGGGGTTTTCAGCTTCTCCTCGATGGACTGCGATTCCTGGCGGACGACGAGGCCGAGCTTGGTTTCGCCGACATCGTTGCCGGATTCGGGGTTTTGCGGCGTCTGCGGATTGTTCAGATCGGCGAAGACTTTGTCCCGGTCGCCGACGGTTACCGTGGCATCCTGCTGTTTGCCATTGCGCAGGAAGCCAAGACGGATGCTCGAGCCGGGACGGCGGCTGGCAATCTCGTTGACCAGATCGTCGCCGTCCTTGATGGGCCGCCCGTCGACGCTGACGATAATGTCGCCCGGCTTCAGGCCGGCCTTATCGGCAGGTCCGCCGGGCTGCACTTCCTGCACCAGCACTCCCTGCTTGAAGCCGTAGACGCGATTGACGGCCGAGGAGAGACCTTCGCGGAATTGAATGCCGATGGAGCCGCGAACGACTTTATGGTTTGGTCCGATGAGATCGTTGTAGATGGATACCACTGTGTTGGAGGGCATGGCGAAGCCGATGCCCTCGTAGCCGGCCGACTGGGTGTAGATCGCCGTGTTGACGCCGATGACATTGCCGTTCATGTCGAGCAGCGGACCGCCGGAGTTGCCGGGGTTGATGGCCGCGTCGGTCTGCAGGAAATGCTGGAACTGGCCGCTGGCGCCGGGCTCGATGGTGCGGTTCTTGGCCGAGATGATGCCTGCGGTGACGGTCTGAGAGAGCGCGAAGGGACTGCCGATGGCAATGACCCAGTCGCCCACCTGCGCCTGGTCGGAGTTGCCCATTTTCACCGTGGGCAGCGGCCTGTCGACGTCGATCTTGATGACGGCCAGATCGGTGGCCTTATCTACGCCGATGACGCGCGCCGGCCGGCCGGGGTCCTGGGTGTCGGGGTCGGTGGAGAGCTTTACGTAGATCTTGTCGGCTTTGTCGATCACGTGGTCGTTGGTGATGATGTAGCCTTTCGGATCGACAATGAAGCCTGAGCCGAGCGACTCCTGCACGCCCTGGTTGCCGCCGTCTCCCTGGTCGGGCTGGCCGGGAATCTGGCCGCCAAAGAAGCGATTGAAGAAGTCCTGGAAGCTGTCTTCGCCCTGGCTCTGATCGCCGTCGTCGCCATCCGGATTCTGCGGCAACTGGCGTCCGTGGAAGCTTCTGCCCGGCCGGTTTTCCGACTGCTTGGGCAGGGTCTGCGTGTTGATGTTGACCACTGCCGGGCCGACGGCTTTGGCGATGCGGGTAAAGTCGTTGGGCGGAACCGGCGTGTTGACGATCCTGAGCGGCGCGGCATCCGCGCTGGAGTTATTCTGCTCCTGCCCGCGAACTCCGTGAGCCGCATACGACCCGGCGACAATAGCCACAGTGAGCGTGGCCAGCAACACATACGCCGAGGCGAGGCGGCGCGCGCGCCACCGTTCGAAGAGCGATTTCATACTTTGATCAACCTCGCAAGGGAGTCAGCCCTGTGGCTGGGAATCTCGACTGCAGCAATCTCCAGTATAGCCAAGACCTCGCGATCGATGCGGTAATTCCCGGCGGCTGTTGAATTTCCGCGCTCGCCGCTGCCCCTCGCCATGGCGCAAAGCCCTTTGCGGAGTTAGATGCAGCCGGGCTGAAACCGTCATACATGCGGCGGGATTTTAGTTCTTTCCTGCCCCATGTTTCTCTAAAAAAGTTTTGAGGGCGGCGGCATTGTTGTGCTCCTGGTCGTGGGAGCTGAACAGCAGCGTGACCTTGCCGCGGCGCATGGCTTTGCGGATGGGCTCCAGAGCCTCAGAACGCGTCTCCAGTTCGGCAAAGTACCTGCGCCGGAATTCGGCCCATTTGGATGGATCGTGGCCGAACCACTTGCGCAGTTCGGTGCTGGGCGCGGCATCCCTGATCCATGCGTCGTAATGGAGATTCTCCTTCCTGATGCCGCGCGGCCAGAGCCGTTCTACCAGGAAACGGGCGCCATCTTCAGGACCTGGGGGATCGTAAACACGCTTGAGCTGGATCATCTGCGCGACCTCCCTTGAGAGCAAGAGCCTTAAGGAACGGTAACTCAATAGACGGGAATTGCAAGGAATCGGAGTTGAAAAATTTGCAGGGCGCGACTGGCTACATCTCGGCGGCCCATTCGAGCGCAGCGAGGGTGAGCAGCAGCACGCGGCGCAGGCCGATTTCGCGGTTGCGCGCCGAGTACCACTCGGCCAGCGTGTGGGCTGCGCCGCCTTCGCCCCCTGCGCCAATGGCGACGGCAGGGATGCCGAGCGAGAGCGGGATGTTGGCGTCGGTCGATCCGAGGCGGATCTCGGTGCGGATGCCGAGGTGGCGGTCGACGGCGCGCAGCGATGCCAGCAGCGGCGAGTCCTCGGGCAGAGTTGCCGCCGGCCGGTCGCCGATCTTGTCGACGGCAAAGGCGAGCGGGCCGCGGCTGTTATTTTCGCTGCCGGCGCGGGCGTTGGCGCGAGTGACGGCGTCTTCAACGGCGCGGTGCAGTGCAACTTCGAGGCGGATGAGCTGCCCCGGGTCGGTGGAGCGGAAATCGATGGAGGCCTGTGCGCTTTCGGGAATGGAATTGACGCTGGTGCCGCCGCGGATGGTGCCAAGGTTGAGCGTAGTGCGCGGCTCAACGGGCAGTTCGATTGCTTCGAGCTCGGCGAGCGCTACGGCGAGTGCGGCGATGGGATTGGGCGTGCCTGCATCGGTGAAGCTGTGTCCGCCGGGCCCGTTGATGGTTATCTGAAAGCGGGTGCTGCCGAGGGCCTGGGTTACGGCGGCGTCGGCTCCGGCGCCGTCGAGAACAATGTGGGCGGCGATGCGGCCTGCGTAGGGGTTGTTGCGGTAGAGATGGCGCACGCCGCGCAGGTCGCCTTCGCCTTCTTCGCCGACGTTGCCGACGAAGACGAGCGGAGCGGCGAGCTCGACCTGAGATTCAATGAGCGCCTGGGCGATGGCCAGCATGCCGGCCACGCCGGCGGCGTTGTCCGAAGCGCCGGGCGCGATGAGGCAGTCGCCGTCGATGACTGGCGCAAGAGGCGTGTCCGCGGGGAAAACCGTGTCGAGATGAGCCGAGAGCACGACGAGCGGACCGGTGCTTTCGGGCGGCAGGTGAGCGGCGGGCAGCATGGCGATGGCGTTGCCGGCGGCGTCGATTTCAACCTGGCGCAGACCGGCTTCGCGGAAGCGCTCGGCCAGCCACTCGGCGCGGGCCTGTTCGCCGTAGGGCGGCGCCGGGATCGCAACCAGTGCGGACTGCCAGTCCATGATGGTTTTGGGATTGCCGTGCAGCCAGGAGAAGGCGGCGTGCACAGGCCGCTTCGAGGCGAGCGCCGTTACCTGCGAGAAGGCCGAGTTGCGCGAGAGAAGAGGCATGCGAACTGATCAGGGTAGCAGGCCGGCGATGGGCGCCGTTGCGGAGGCTTAAACTTCAGCGGCTGCATCGTCGTCTGGATCGTACTCAACCGAATGCAGGAACAGGCCGCGCGCCGGAGCTGTGGGGCCGGCTGCGGAACGGGAGCGCGCGGCGAGGATTTCTTTGATTTCGTCGATTTGAATCTGGCCGCGGGCCGCGTCGAGCATCGTGCCGACCAGGTTCCGCACCATATGATGCAGAAATCCATTGCCTCGCACGCGATAGACAAGCAGCTCGCCGGATTCGGTCTGCCGGGTTTCCCACGCCGAGGAGAAGATGATGCGGACGGCGCTGCGGGCGAGCGCGGAGGCGCGTGAATCCGGCTCGCCGCCGATGGCGGGCTGCGGAACATCGCCGAGTTCGCGCGTGGTCAGGTCGGGATCGCTGGCAGCGAAGCTTGAGAAGTCGTGCTCGCCGGTGAAGAGTGCGGCGGCCTGTTGCAGCGCATCGAGATCGAGAGGCCAGCGGCACTCGCAGACGTAGCGCGAGAGGAACGGCGGACAGATGGGGCCGCGAAAGATGCGGTACTCGTAAGTTTTGGCGCGGGCGGAGTGGCGCGCATGGAAGGTGCTTCGCACCGTTCTGGCCTCGAGGACGCGGATTGAAGCGGGAAGGGTTCGGTTGAGGGCGCGATGGAGGTTGTCGGCCGGGATGGACGCAGCGAGTTGGAAGCTGGCTACCTGCCGCAGGGCGTGGACCCCGGCGTCGGTGCGGCCGGAGCCCTGGGGCAGCGGGGTCTCGCCGGTGACGCGGCCCAGGGCCGCCTGCAGCTCGCCCTGGATGGTCGCCTCGCCCGGCTGCACCTGCCAGCCGCGGAAATCGGTTCCGTCATAGCTGAGGGTGAGTTTCCAGGTGCGGAGCGGGAGCGAGGATGACGGCGCGTCGGACATCGGGTTTCTCTTGTGTAAGAGGGTAAGGTATGCGGCCGAGCGGCTTTGGCGGCTGCGGCGCATCGTAAGCTCAGGTTTTACATTCTATTTCGATTGTATTTGTCTGATTTAACGCAGCTTGATAGTGGTTCTGTGGCTTGTTTGCGGCCAGGTGTGCGGCGTTTCTCTGCATCGAGACAGGCGAGGTTTGCGAAAACGGCTGCAGCCGGTGTATTTTACTAACTGGTTAGTTAATATGGGAAGCCGTCGGCTGCGGCAGCATGCGGAGTGGAGAAGAGGAAGCAGGAGCCCGGCCGGCGCGCTTTGCGAGTTTGCCTGGCGAGCTATCCGGGATGACACAGACGGCAGTGAGCGGCCGGGGCAAAGACGCCCCTTCGAACGGTCGTAGTTGACGCGGCAAGGATCCTCGGGAACAGCGGGTGAGCAGATCGCGTAATAATGAAGGGGTCAATACTTGATTTGCAATCGGATTCACAACCGGCCTCGTACCCGGCTTCCACGATCGGCCCGCAATGAGCCTGCGGAGCAGTTTTTGAAGCCGGGAGAGCATGCAATCATCCCATATTCACACGGAATTTCCGGGCTGTTTCGCTGTTCGGCGGTTCTCTGGCCTGGTTTGTCGCGCTTTGCTTCCACAGCTCTGTTCGGCGCTTCGCCTTAGGGCTGTTTTGTTTCAACGCATTGCTTCAATCGGTGGTTGAAGGCTTCTTTCGGCGCTTTTTTATGGAGAAGAATCATGCATTTTGGCAGTGATGGCGTGGAGATTGGTTCAGAGTGTGCGGGCAGGGGGGCAACAACGGGAGCAAAACGGCGAGCAGGCGATCGGCTGCGCGGCCTGGCTGCGGTTTTGCTGGCGCTTGCTTCAACCATGCCTTCGGCGCCTGTAGCCGCGGCGCAGCAGACGGCAGCGAAAGGCGCCGGTTCCAGCGGGCCGGATAAAGCGGCCTCAAACCTGCCCTCCGCTCCCGCGCCGGAGCTGACGCAGCCTCTGTTGCTGCTGCCGACGGGGCGGGATTTTTCGAAGGCCTATGCGAACTTCTGGGGCGCGCCGTGGAAGATGTACCACCCGACGACGATCGGCAAGGCGAACTTTGAAAATTCGGTGCGGCTGGCCGACCTGGTCAAAGACGGCAAGATCTATCTGAGCCTTTCCGACGCGATTGCGCTGGCGATTGAGAATAACTATGACATTGCCATTGCGCGCTACAACCTGGATATCGCCGATACCGACATTCTGCGTACGCGCACGGGCGCGGCGCCGCTCGGCGCGCCTTCGGGGCTGGTGACGGGCACGCTGGGCGGCTCGACTTCCACGCTGAGCACGGGCGGCGGACCGGGCGGCACCACCGTGGGCTCGGGTGGAGCTGGCTCGGGCGTGAGCGGGTTGACGCTGACCACGGCCGGCGCGGGACCGACGCCGGAGGCGCTCGATCCGTCCCTGACGGCCAATATCCAGTTTGAGCGCGCCTTTCAGCCGCAGGTGAATCCGCTGTTCTCCGGCGGCCTGCCCACCCTGAACACCAACACGAATCTGTATAACTTCACCTACAACCAGGGATTCGTAACCGGCACGGCCATGCAGGTGGGCTGGCAGAACAGCCGCGTCACCACCAACAACCCGTTCAACGTGTACAGCCCGTATCTGCAATCGGTCTTCAAGGCGACGGTGACGCAGCATCTGCTGCAGGGCGCCGGCATCTGGGTCAACAAGCGCTTCATGTACCAGGCGCTGAACGACCGCCGCATTACGGACTCGGCCTTCCGCCAGCAGATTCTGTACACGGTCAACCAGGTGGAGTCGATTTACTGGGGGCTGGTGCAGGCGTATGAAGACGTACAGGCCAAGCAGCGGGCGCTCGACCAGAGTAATCAGTTGCTGAGCGACAACCAGAAGCAGTTGCAGATTGGCACGATGGCGCCGCTCGACGTGGTGAACGCCCAGTCGACGGTGGCCTCGGACAAGCAGGCTCTGATTGCGGCGCAGAGCGCTCTGAATTACCAGCAGCAGATTATCAAGCAGGCAATTGCGCGGAACCTGAACGATCCGGCGCTGTCGAATGCGCCTGTCATTCCTACGGACCGCGTGAGTCTGGATCCGCTGCCCGAGGAGAGCCAGCCGGTGGAGTCGCTGGTGCAGGAGGCCTTTAAGCGCCGGCCGGAGCTGGAGCAAGCGGTGCTGACCCTGCGCAATGACGAGATCACGCTGAAGGGCGCGCGCAATGCGCTTTTGCCGACGCTCGATATTTACGGCTTCTACGGGTCGAGCGCGATCGGCGGCTCGCAGAGCCCGAATTGCGTGAACTTCTTTGCCGGGGTGGCCTGCGCACCGAACACTTATCCGACAGTCGGCTACGGCAGCGTG
>DATGLJ010000014.1:0-19110 GCA_035294185.1 Occallatibacter sp.
TCCGAAGGCCAAGGGCATGCGGGACACGATTACCTTGACCGGCGTGAGGACGCGGCCAAACTGGCGGCGCGTCATGCCATAGAGCAGCTTCATCGCGAAGCCTTCAGGCTGTTCAATCGGCGCGAGAAACGTATCCATAAAGATCCCTCCCAAATTCATCCCGCTGAATTGGTGGATGACCGCAGGCCACAATCGGCCGCAGAAAATCAGCCCCGATGAGCCGCGCGCGCGTTGGCGATGAAGGCGCGCAGGCGGGCGGCGTCTTTGCGTCCGGGCGCCGACTCCACGCCGCTGGCCACGTCTACGCCCCACGGCTTCAAAATGCGGATCGCCTCGGCTACGTTGTCCGGCGCAAGGCCTCCAGCCGCAATGAGCTTCCGCTCTCCTGCGTTTTGGAAGAGAGTTTTGGCAGCGAGATTCCAGTCGAATGCGACGCCGGTCCCGCCGGGCGCCCTGGCGCTGCGCGAATCGACCAATACTGCGTCGACGGCGCTGTCCTGATCGGCCGGCTCAGGATCGTCCGCGACCGCGCCGTTGAAATGCACTACGCGCAGGAGGCGCAGCGCCGGCCCGCAGCGGGCGCGCAGTGCAGCGGTCAGCTCGCGCGGTGCGTCAAAGTGAAGCTGCACGCCCGTCAGGCCACAGGCCTCGACGGCTGCAACCATCTCTTCGAGCGGCGCATCGACGAAGACGCCGATTTTTTCGAGTTCAGCCGGCAGGCCGGGGACGATTGCTGCAACCTGGTCCACGGTTACCCGCCGCGGGCTGCGGGCAAAGACAAAGCCCACGGCATCTGCACCGGCATCGGCCGAGAGCAATGCGTCTTCGAGCGTGGTGTTCGCGCAGATTTTGATCCAGAGGCTCATCGCGCTGCCGCCGCTCCGGCGATCAGCTCGGCCAGCGCCGCGCCGGGGTCCTGCTGCCGCATCAGGCTCTCGCCAATCAAAAACGCCTGAAAGCCGGCGGCGCGCAGTTGCGCAATGTCGCCGGGAACGCTGATTCCGCTTTCGGCCACGCGCACTGCCCTGGCGGGGATTCGCTCGGCCAGCGCGAGAGATACATCGAGGCTCACTTCGAAGGTCTTCAGGTCGCGGTTGTTCACGCCGATCGCGTCGGCTCCGGTCTCGCCCAGGGCATCGAGTACGCGGTCGAGCTCGTCGGCGGTGTGCACTTCGACCAGCACATCGAGCCTGATGGCGTGCGCCGCCTCGGCAAACCGCTTCATCTCGCCGTTGGTCAGTGCTGCGGCGATCAGAAGAATCGCGTCTGCGCGATGCGCTCGCGCTTCGATAATCTGGTACTCGTCGACCATGAAGTCCTTGCGCAGACAAGGGAGCGGAGTGGCGGCCGAAGCCAGCTCGAGATTGCGCAGACTGCCCTGAAAGAACGGCTCGTCGGTAAGCACAGAGAGCGCCGCGGCCCCGCCGGCGCGATACCGCCGCGCCAGCCACTCGGCGTCGAAATCTGCGCGGATGAGTCCTTTAGATGGCGAAGCTTTCTTGATTTCGGCGATGACCGCCGGGCGGAGGGGTGCGGTTGCACGCAGCGCCGCGGCCCAGCCGCGCGGGTGGTGCGCCGCGGCCCGCCGTTCCAATTCTGCCAGCGGCACAGCCTCCTTCGCCGCTGCAACCGTATTCCGCGTCGCAGCCACAATGGTGGCCAGAACGGTTTCCGCGTGCGTGATCATCTCTGGCTTGAGTATACGGGCAACGGCCGATTCAGCGGCCGGCTGGCGAGCCGATCCGCCGGTCTGCCAGCTCGCCGGCCAGCTCCCGCGCCGCCTGGCGGCCGAGCCGGATGCAATCCGGAATGCCGATGCCGTCGTAGGCATTGCCGACCAGCCGCAGCCCGGGGAGCGACGCCTCCCGCGCCCGAATCCGGTCGATACGATCCCGGTGTCCCACGGCGTACTGCGCCATGGCACGCGGCCAGCGCGCTACCTGCGCGTACTCGGGCTCGGTGCGGGCATCGAGCACTTTCGATCCCAGAATCTCGCCAAGTTCCCGGCGCACCGTAGCAACCAGCGTCTCGTCACTTTTTGCCAGCAGAGAGCCGCACCCCGGTTCCTGTCGAGAGCCGCCCAGAAACGCGCGCAGCACTGCCTTGCCGGGCGGGGTGCGGCCGGGAAACTTGCGGTGCGCAAATGTGCAGGCCAGCATCGCGCGGCCTTCGCCCGCCGGAACCAGAAATCCGAATCCTGCGGGAAGTTGCCCGGTTTTTTTCTCGTCGTAAACGAGGTTTACGGTGATTGAAGATGAGTAGGGGATGGCGCATAGCTCAGCCCCTAGCTCCGCATCGACGCCTTGCAACAGCGCGCCTGCGGCCCAGGCCGGCAGCGCCAGGATCAGCGCATCGTATTCTTCTGTCGCCTCGCAGCTTCTTACGCGCCAGCCTCGCTCCGTCTTCTCAATTGCATCTACCGGCGCGGCCGTCCGCAGCCATGCCGGATTGAGCCGCGCCGCCAGCGTATCCACAAGCTGCCGCATGCCGCCGCGCAACGCGGTGAAGATCGGCGCCCTGGACGATTCCTTTCCTGCTGCGCGCATTTTCCGGTGCGCGGCCAGCATGCCGCGCGTGAGCGATCCGTAGGTCCGCTCCATCTCCACCAGCCTGGGTAAGACCGTGCGCGCGCTCAGTTGCGCGGCATCGCCGCCGTAGATCCCGCTCAGGAGAGGGTCGGCCAGGCGGTTCACGGCTTCGGCGCCGTAATGCCGCTCAACCAGCGCGGCTACAGACTCATCGTCCTC
Source organism: Occallatibacter sp. (assembly GCA_035294185.1). GTDB lineage: Bacteria > Acidobacteriota > Terriglobia > Terriglobales > Acidobacteriaceae > Telmatobacter. The sequence goes on from DATGLJ010000014.1 coordinate 2,748, forward strand.
GGCGGCGCGCGGCGGATGAAGCAGCTCGAGACCCATGCGGATCTTTGTGCGCAGGCTGAAGAGGCGCGTCGCCGCCGTCGGCCACAGGCGGGTGGGCACGAGAAACATCAGCCCGTCGGGCAGCGGCACAAGCCGGTTCTTCACCACAATGAAGGTCTTGCGGGCAGCGTCGTTGGAAGCAAGCAGCTCCGTGCCCAGCCCCAGTTCGCGGCACAGCTCTGTCGCCGCGGTCTTTTCGGTGAGGAATGAGTCGGGACCCTGCTCCAGCACTGCCCCATCGACAATCTGCGAGGCCAGCGTTCCGCCCAGGCGCGGGCGCGATTCATAGAGCGCGTATTCTATGGCCTGGCCTGCAGCTCGCGCATTTTCCAGTTCGTAGGCCGCAGCCAGACCCGCAATGCCGCCGCCGATGATCCCGATGCGCATCCGAGCTAATTATCCCATCTTTAAGAAGTCTTCCGAAGATCGGGATGCCTGCGATTTCGGCCGCGATTCGCCTTCGTTCGCAACCAACCCGGCGCGCTTCTCCGCGCAGGCGGCGTCATCGGCCGGCCGCGCCGCACTTCAACCGCCTGCGATCCGCAATCGAGCCCGGTCGCTCGCGGCCCGGCAAGCTGATATAGTGGCGCTTTGCGAAATCTACCTTCATTCATAACCCGCGTACGCGGACCCGCGCATGGAGGCGCTGATGAACGGCATCGATAATTCCCGGCGGACATTTCTCAGGCAATTTGGCGCAGCAGGCGCTGCAGTTGTGGCTGCTGCAGGTCTCGATTCTCTTCCCGTGCAGGCGCGGGCTGCGCAGCAGGCGCCCACACCCGCTGACCTGCGCCAGGCGGCGACCCGCGCGCAGCGCATGCAGTGGTGGCACCAGGCAAAATTCGGAATGTTCATTCACTGGGGCCTTTACAGCGTGATCGGCCAGCATGAATGGGCAAAGGAACAGGAGGGCGTTCCGCTGCTGCAATACGAACTGCTGGCAAAGAATTTCAGGCCCAGGCCGAATGCTGCGCGCGAATGGGCGCGCCTGGCGCGCCGCGCCGGCCAGAAGTACATGGTGATGACGACGAAGCATCACGAGGGCTTCTGCATGTGGGATACGAAGCTGACCGACTACAACGCCGCGCAGCAGGGGCCCGGCCGGGACCTGGTCCGCGAATATGTCGAGGCTGCGCGCGCCGAGGGCTTGCGCGTGGGTTTCTATTATTCGCTGATGGACTGGCATCACCCGGACGGCGCTATCTGCAAAACAGACGAGGCTGCGCGCCGCCGCTTCGTGGACTACACCCACGGCCTGATTCGCGAACTGATGACCAACTACGGCAAAATCGACGTGCTCTGGTACGACGTTGCATGGCCGCTCGATGCGGAGCAGTGGGAGTCGGAACGTATGAACGAGATGGTTTTTTCGCTGCAGCCCGACATTATCGTCAACAACCGCAATCGGCTGGACGGCGATTTTGCCACGCCAGAGCAGCACATTCAGGCGTCCGAAGCCGGCCGCGCATGGGAAACCTGCATGACGCTGAACGACAGCTGGGGATTCAACCGCGCCGACGACGCATGGAAGACGCCCAGGCAGATCGTAGACAATCTGGCTACCTGCGCGCGCGGCGGCGGCAATTATCTGCTCAACATCGGACCCGAGCCGGATGGCTCCGTGCCGCCTCCGAGCGTCGAGATCCTCGAACAGGTGGGCCGCTGGCTCGATACCAACGGCGAGGCCATCTATGGCACAGAGCGCGGCGACCTGACGCCGAACGCCAACTCAAACCTTACCCGCCGCGGCAATACCCTTTACATCCACACTCACTTCTGGCCCGGCCATACGCCCGCCGCCGAGTGGCTCAGCTTCTACCGGCCGGAGGTGGTCATCGCGCTTGGCGGAGTGAAGCCCAGGGTTCTCTCCGCGCGGCTGCTCAAAACCGGTCAGAAGGTCGAGTTCACTCAGGACGAATTCACGTTGCGCCTGACGGGCCTGCCGATGCAGGCGCCGGATCAGCCGGCAACCGTGATTGAGGTGGAGTGCGACGGCGAGCCGGTGGTAAACCACGAGGCCATGCGGCCGCTGTGGCCGCGGTATAAAGTCGGGATCAGCGTTTAGCGGCCGGCAGAGAGCGAAGAAGCCCGGCGAGCGCCGGCTGATCCGCTAGCTCTCCACGCGTGCGCGCGACAGCATGTATTCAATCCCGGCCTCGAGTTCGGCCGGCGTTACATCCTCCACCACGCCCGCGTCCCCGATGCCCAGCGGCAGCACGAACCGGCGCACGCCGCCGATGTTTTTCTTATCGCCGGCGGTAGCGGCCAGGATCTTTGCCGCGCGCAGCCTGAGCGCCGGCAATGGACCATAGCGGTAGATCAGCCGCTCCAGCCGCTCCATCTGGGCAGTGCTGATCGTTCCACGCCGCCGCGCGACATAGAGCGCCGCCACCATGCCCCACGCGACGGCCTCGCCGTGCAGCATCGCCTTGTATCCGGTCGCTTGTTCCAGCGCGTGGCCTACTGTGTGGCCAAAGTTCAGGATCATCCGCAGGCCGCTCTCGCGCTCGTCCTTGTTCACAACGCCGGCCTTCATCCTGATCGATGCGGCAATCACTCGCTCCAGGGCTTTCGCATTGCGCCCGAGCACCGCGTCGGCGTTCGCTTCCATGTAGCGCACCAGACCGCGGTCGCGAATGATGCCGGCCTTCACACTTTCCATCAGGCCGGCGCGAAGCTCGCGGTCCGGCAGCGTGCCCAGCACGCCGATATCGGCAAACACAGCTCGAGGATGATGAAAGCTGCCGACAAGATTCTTCCCCTCGGGAAGATTCACTCCGACTTTGCCGCCTATGCTCGAATCCACCTGCGCAAGCAATGTGGTCGGCGCCTGCACATAGGGAATTCCGCGCATGAAGATCGACGCCAGGAAGCCGCCCACGTCCCCCACGATGCCGCCGCCGAAGGCCACCAGCAAGGACCCGCGATCGCCGCCCGCGCGCGCCATCTGGCGCAGCAGAGTTTCGATGCTGCGCATGTTCTTGTGCTCCTCGCCCGGCGGCAGAAAGAGCACGACCGGCGGCGCGGAGAATGAGCCGGAAAACCGCTCGCCCCACAAGGCCCAGATGGCCGGCGAGGTGAGAACAAAGACAGTCCTCGCGCGGCCGCCGGGATGGGCCAGCCGGCCCACGGCCTTTTCCATCCGCGGCGCCAGAGTCTCGAGCAGACCGCTGCCCGCATACACGTCATATTTCGCCGAAGGCGTCTCTACACGTATCGTCTGCACAATGTCTTCATCATAGAAGACTCGAAGGCAGGCGCCGAAGGACACCGAACGGCCGCTTGTCAATCCCAGGCGAGCGAGCCGCCCGTCTGATACTCGACCACGCGCGTCTCGAAAAAGTTTTTCTCTTTTTTGAGATCCATCGCTTCCGACATCCAGGGGAACGGATTTGACGTTTCCGGAAAAACAGGCGCAATGCCCAGCTGGGCGCAGCGCCGGTTGGCGATGAAGTGCATATACTGCTCGCACAGGCTGGCGCTCAATCCCAGAAACCCGTTGGGCATGGTATCGCGTCCGTAGGCTGCCTCCAGTTCCGCAGCGGTCGAGAGCATGTTGCGGACTTCCTCATCGAAGGAATCGTTCCACAGATGCGGGTTTTCGATTCGTATCTGATTGATGACGTCGATACCGAAGTTCAGGTGAATGGATTCGTCGCGCAGGATGTACTGATACTGTTCGGCGATGCCGACCATCTTGTTGCGCCGGCCGAGCGACAGGATCTGCGCAAAGCCGGTGTAGAACCACATGCCCTCGAAAACGACGTAGAACGCAATAAGGTCGCGCAGAAAGGCGCGGTCGGCGGCCAGAGAGCCGGTGGCGAACGTGGGGTCGCTCAGATGCTGGGTGTATTGAATCGCCCATGCAGCTTTATCCGTGATCGACGGAACTTCGCGGTACATGTTGAACAGTTCGCCCTCGTCGAGGCCGAGGCTCTCGACGATGTACTGAAACGTGTGCGTATGAACAGCCTCTTCGAAGGCCTGGCGGAGCAGATATTGGCGGCACTCGGGATTGGTCAGGTGGCGATAAATCGCCAGCACGATGTTGTTGGCCACGAGCGATTCGGAGGCCGCGAAGAAGCCGAGGTTCCGCTTGATCGTGCGGCGCTCTTCCGCGCTGAGGCCGTTCGGGTTTTTCCAGAGCGCGATATCGGCCTGCATGGAGATCTCGGTTGGCATCCAGTGGTTACTGCATGCAGAAAGATATTTCTCCCACGCCCAGCGGTATTTGAGCGGCAGCAGCTGATTGACGTCGGCGCGGCAGTTGATCATGGCCTTGTCATCGACGCGCACGCGGGCTGCGCCGCGCGCAATTTCGCCAAGGCCGGCGGCATCGGAGCCTTCCCGTTGCGCGGGCGGCGTCGGAACCGGTTCCGTAGTTGTCTCTTCCGGTGATTCAGTCCAGTCAAGCATCTCTTGTTTCCTCTCGGGGCTGAGGCGGTCGTTTACTGGCACGCTTCGCAGTTGGGATCGTCGATTGCGCACATCTTCGGCGCTGCCGCCGCCTGCAGAGAGACGGCGTTGAGCTTGCCGTCGGTGCGCTTCAGCGTGGACTTCTCGACATGTGTGGCGCTGCGGGAGCGCAGGTAATAGGTCGTCTTCAACCCCGATCGCCATGCTTCGCGATACAGGTTGTCGAGCTTTTTGCCGCTGGGCTGCGCGATGTAAAGGTTGAGAGACTGCGCCTGATCGATCCACTTCTGACGCCGCGCCGCCGCCTGAATGAGCCAGGTCGGCTCGATTTCAAAGGATGTTGCGTAGAGCTGTTTCAGGTCTTCGGGCACGCGGTCGATGGCGCCGAGAGATCCGTCGAAATACTTCAGATCGCTGACCATCACCTCGTCCCAGAGTCCGCGCCGTTTCAGGTCGTGAACAAGCGCCGCGTTCACCACCGTAAAGTCCCCGGACATATTGGACTTGACGAAGAGATTCTGATAGGTCGGCTCTATCGACTGCGTCACGCCGCAGATGTTTGAGATCGTGGCCGTGGGCGCGATGGCCATGGTGTTGGAGTTTCTCATGCCGATGGTCTTCACGCGTTCGCGCAGTCCTGACCAGTCGAGCTTCGATGAGCGGTCAAGCTGCAGTTCGGCATTACGGTTTTTCCGGAGCAGTTCGATCGAATCGATAGGAAGAATGCCCTGGCTCCACAGCGATCCATCGAACGTGGCGTAGCGTCCGCGCTCTGCGGCCAGATCGACGGAAGCTGATATCGCGTGGAAGCTGATCAGTTCCATGCTTTCGTCGGCAAAGCGCACCGCCTCGTCTGAGGCAAATGGAATGCGCAGCTTGTAGAGCGCATCCTGATAGCCCATGAGGCCCAGCCCCACCGGCCGGTGGCGCAGGTTCGAGTAGCGGGCCTCGGGAACGGTATAGAAGTTGATGTCGATCACGTTGTCGAGCATGCGCATGGCTGTCTTCACAGTCTTGGCGAGACGCGCTTCGTCAATGCCCGATTCGGTTACGTGATTTGCCAGGTTGATCGAACCCAGGTTGCAGACCGCAATCTCCCGGCTGTTGGTGTTCAGCGTGATTTCGGTGCAGAGGTTCGAGGAGTGGACCACTCCGGCGTGCTGCTGCGGCGAACGCAGATTGCATGGGTCTTTGAATGTGATCCACGGGTGCCCGGTTTCGAAGAGCATGGTCAGCATCCTGCGCCACAGGTCGCGGGCGCGCACCGTCCGCGTCACGCGGATTTCGCCGCGCTTCGCCTTCTCTTCGTAAAACGCGTAGCGCTCTGCAAAGGCTCTGCCATAAAGGTCATGCAGATCGGGCGCTTCATCGGGTGAAAACAGCGTCCAGTCGCCGTCTGCCTCTACGCGCTCCATGAAGAGATCGGGCACCCAGTTTGCGGTATTCATGTCGTGCGTGCGGCGGCGGTCGTCGCCCGTATTTTTGCGCAGGTCGAGGAACTCCTCAATGTCGATATGCCAGGTTTCCAGGTAGCCGCACACGGCGCCCTTCCGCTTGCCGCCCTGATTCACGGCGATGGCGGTATCGTTGGCCACCTTGAGAAAGGGCACCACTCCCTGCGATTCGCCGTTGGTTCCGCGAATGTGCGCTCCGAGCCCGCGCACCATGCTCCAGTCATTGCCCAGACCGCCGGAGTACTTGGCCAGCAGAGCGTTATCTTTAATGGCCTTGAAGATGCCGTCGAGGTCGTCGGAGATGGTGGTGAGGAAGCACGACGAGAGCTGCGGCCGCAGCGTGCCCGCATTGAAAAGCGTCGGCGTCGAACACATGAAGTCGAACGAGGAGAGCAGCTCGTAAAACTCGATCGCCCTTGACTCGCGATCGATTTCTCTCAGCGCCAGTCCCATCGCGACGCGCATGAAAAACGCCTGCGGAAGCTCGAAGCGCACGCCGCCCTTGTGCAGAAAATAGCGATCGTAGAGGGTCTGCAGTCCGAGAAACTGGAAGTTGCGGTCGCGTTCCGGTTTGAGCGCCGCCGCCAGGCGCGGCAGATCGTAGTTGCCAAGCTCCTTATCGAGGATCTCGAGACCGATGGCTTTGCGAATGAACTCCGGAAAATATTCCTCGTAACGCAGGTCGCTGCGCCGCTGCGATGTCGAAAGCGCGGCGGGAAGCACAAATCCCAACGCCTCCTCGCGCAGGTTGTTCAACAGCAGACGCGCGCTTACGTATGCGTAATTCGGCTCCTGCTCCACAAGCGCCCGGGCGGCCATGGTCTGCGCCTGGCCGATCTCGTGCAACTGGATGCCGTCGTACAGATTGCGCCGCACCTCGGCCATCACCGCCTCGGCGGAGACTCCATCCAGGCCCTGGCAGGCTTCGGCCACATCCTGCTGCACCCGGCTCTCATCGAACGGCTCGGTGCGGCCGTCTTTCAGGCGCACATGCAGGCGGGGCTGCGCCGCGGCCGGTTCCTGCTCTTCGCGTCTGCGGCGCTGCTGGGCGCGTTCTTCGCGGTAGAGAACATAGGCGCGCGCCACCTTGTGTTCGCCGCTGCGCATCAGCGCCAGTTCCACCTGGTCCTGAATGTCCTCGATGTGAATGGCGCGCGTGGCATTGGCGCGGCGGCTCAAAGCCTCGACGATCTGCCGCGTCAGGGACTCTACAGCTTCATGGATTCGCCGCGATGCGGTCGCCGTTGTGCCCTCCACGGCGATGAATGCCTTGGTGATGGCGGCTGCAATCCTGCCGGGATCGAAGGCCAGGAAGCTGCCGTCGCGGCGGACGACCTGAAGCTCTGCGACAGCCGCCGGCGGCAAGGCAGCCGGCGGAGGCGTTGCAGGCAGTTCAACTCTGTTCGATGTGAATGCGGCCACGGGAATCTCCTTGTGGCCTCAGAAGCGAGCGGGGAAACAAGGGCGCGCCATACGAGCAAAGACACGCCACCGTCACCTCGCCTCCCCTCGGAGGCGTCAGCGAAATTGGTTCGCGGCAGGTCTTCGGGCTTGCAGGCCGCCTACTGGCTCGGCTTCCCGGCCGTTTTGAGGCCAGTGCCATCGTGAGCGTTCGTTCCTGCTTACCGCTGCGGGGCAGCTCCGGATTTTCACCGGATTCCCTTTTCACCTCTGTCCAGGGGAACAGAGGCACCGCGAAGCTTCAAACGACTATATCTTGGGTCCAGCCGAGAATCAAGCCCAAGATTGTGGATATCGATCGTAAGTATTCGGGCCAAGACAAGCGACGCTGCGCCGGAGCGCTCCGGCCGATATTGCCTCCGGCCTGCGGTGGGCCGCGGTGTCGTCTTACCGGCCGGCGAGAGCGTCTATCATGCAGGACCGCAGCATTGGGGTTCGGTATTCGAGGGTTGCGGAAAGACTTCGGAGAGGTTGCGCCATGAAGACTGGTCTTGTTTCGGCTATCGCGCTCGGTTTTGCGCTGGCAGCCACAACGTATGCGCAGGATGCGCCGGCTGCCCCGCCGCAGACTCAGAATCAGACTGCCGGCTCGGGATCGGACACCGGATGGGGCCAGCGCGGCGGACGCGGAATGGGCATGGGAATGGGCCGCGGCGTGCAGGGCACCGTAACGGAAGCGGCGGCCGATCACTATACGGTAAAGACCTTCACCGGCGAAACCTATACCGTCCGCTTCAGCGCCAATACCCGCATCATGAAGCAGCAGCCGGGCATGCGCGGCGGGCAGGGATGGAGGAGCGGCAATCCTCCGCAGCAGATCAAGGCCGCTGACATTAAGGTGGGCGATGCCATCGCCGCGATGGGCGAGGTGGACGCCGATGCGAAAACGGTTGGCGCGACAGCGGTTGTGCTGATGGACCCGGAGCGGGCCCGGGCGATGGAGCAGATGGCGGCCGACTACGGCAAGACGTGGCTGATGGGCAGGGTCACGGCCATCGACGGGGTTAAGGTGACGCTGACCGGCGGCCCGGACAACGCACAGCACAGCTTTGTGGCCGACGAGAACACCACCTTCCGCAAACGGCGCGATCCGATCACGCTCGCGGATATCCAGGTGGGTGACATGGTGCGGGCTGAGGGCGCAATAAAGAATGGCGCCTTTACCGCGACAGCGGTGAACGTCATGGGCGGCCAGGGCGAGGCGCGGATGCCTCGCGATGGGCAGGCGCCTGCCGAAAACCCGCCGGCGCCGCAATGAAGCTGCAGTTCATGGCCTGCCTGAACCTCTGATCTGACCTCCCGACAACTCAACCCTCCGTAAAGTCCCGGCTATTCGCCGGGACTTTGCCTTTTTGGGCGAGGCCGGCCGTGGCGGAGCGCGGCCGAAAGACAGGCTGCAGCCAGGGGCTGGCCGCGCATCCCGGCCCGGCCGGCCGGCGGCCGTTTACCACAAGCGATCTTATATAGGTATCTTATTGCATCAAAACGGTTTGTCTCGCCTCAAAACGAGACAAACCGTGTGTCACTTGCCAACCCTTGAACACCGTTTGGTACAACTCTCCAAACTTGGAAAGCCCCGGCCGGAGGCCCGGTTCGGCTGAATTTGACGATAGTTCGCGGGGCTGTGTACTGTGCTGCCTCATTCGGTTGCCGCACAGGATGCACGCGGGACGGAGAAAACGCCGCGGCCCAGGGCAAAACGCATCACGAACGAATTTTCAGGAGGATCCATGTCGATACGCAAGCTGCTCAATTCTCTGCCGCCGCGCAGGGCGCAACGGACGAGGCCGCGATTGACCCCATCGCAGGCGGCAATGGCAATTCTCAGTCTGCTTCTGGGCATTCCGATGGCCGCCGGCCAGCAGATCACCGGCTCGATCGTTGGAACCGTGAAAGACCAGCAGGGAGCTGTGGTGAACACTGCCACAATTCGGGCAACGAATGTCGATACCGGCTTCTCGCGCTCGGCGCCCAGCAACGGATACGGCGAATTCCGCATCGATTACCTGCCCGTAGGGACCTACACGGTGCAGGTGGATGCTGCCGGCTTCAAGCGCTTCGTGCAGCAGAATGTGGTTCTGAGCGTCGACCAGACGCAGACGATCGAGGTTGTGCTCGAGGTGGGCGCGCAGTCGCAGACGGTGACGGTCTCCGAGGCCCCGCCGCTGGTGGACACCACCTCGGCCGAGCTGGGCCGGACCGTACAGCCGGCGGAGATCATCGGGCTGCCGCTGGTCAATCGCAACGCCTATGCCGAGCTGTCGCTGACGCCGGGCGTAATGGCCAACAGCGCCAGCCAGCAGAGTAATCCCAGCGGCACGCCGAATTTTGTCATTGGCCTGCCTTCGACCGACGTGCAGATTAACGGCTCGATCGACGGCGGCAACCCCGAGGTAAGCTTCTATCTCGACGGCGGCCTGAATATCAATGGAATTCGCAACTACGGCAACCAGCTTCCCAATCCCGACGCGCTCGAGGAGTTCCGCGTTGAGACCAGCGATTTTTCGGCGCAGTATGGGCACATGTCGGCAGCGGTGGTCACCGCGGTAACCAAATCGGGCACCAACCAGTTCCACGGCTCCTTGTTTGAATTCAACCGCAACACGGATTTCAATGCCTACAACTGGAACGCACCGAAGGACTCGAACGGGAAATTCATCAAAGCGCCGTATCACCGCAACCAGTACGGCGGCGTCATCGGCGGCCCGGTCAGGAAAGACAAGGCATTCTTTTTCTTCAGCTATGGCGGCCTGCGCCAGGTGGTTGGGCAATACGTGAGCGGCGGCAGAGTGCCGACGGCCGCCGAACGGCTGGGCGACTTCACCGGCGACCTGCCCAGCGCCAGCAACCCCAAAGTATCCAACTACGGATCGACCCCGTTCATCATCAACATGCCCGGGACAAAGACAAACTATACGAACCAGACCAACAGCGGCCCCGGCTGCACCTCGGTGGGCGTCAACGCGAACAACCCCAACAATCTGAACTGCATACCGGCAAGCGCCGAGGATGCGGTGGCGGCCACTATCCTGGGCGGCAAAAACCCCGATGCCATGATTCCCCTGCCCAACGTCACTCCGGCGGGAGCCAATGTGCCGTTGAACTGGTCCGGTTATTTCACCGGTCCAACCGATGAAAACGAGTACCTCGGCAAGTTCGACCAGGTGCTGGGCGACAAGGACCATGTGGCTGCGACGTATTTCTTTGTGCGCACGACGCAGAACGCCTTCGGCGGCGGCAACATCGCCCCCTGGACAATCAATCAGTCCTATACCAACCAGACCAACGCCAACGTCAGCGACGTGCACACCTTCAGCGCCACAACCGCCAACCAGGCCTGGCTTTCGTTCACGCGAGCGGCCGGGGGCCGCGTGAACCTGCCCACGACCAACGTGGGCCAGCTTGGCTCCCGCTACACCATCCAGGGGCCCTCGACGCTTCCGGACATCAACGTATCCGGATACTTTCATGCACAGAATTCTCTTGCCGGACCGGTGACTACTTCGGACTTCTACTCGCTTCGCGACATGATCACCATGACCCGAGGCAAGCACACCCTGATCTACGGCGGCGAGCTGGCGCTCGATAAGGGCATGTTCGTTGGCAATCTCTACAACTATGGCAATTTCTCTTACTCTAGCTCTGCTCCCACCACGACGGGCAATGCGCTGTCGGACTTCTATACCGGCATGCTCTCGTCCATGGAGCAGGACACGCCCTACCACACGCTGATGAGCGCCTGGCACACGGCTGTTTTCCTGCAGGATAACTACCGCATCACGCCGCGCTTCACGGCGAACCTCGGCATCCGCTGGGATATCGATACGCCGCCGGTGGAGTCTTCCAACCTGACGGCGGCCTTCATTCCCGGCAAAGCCGCGCTGACCGCCAACCCCAGCTCGACGGGCACAGTATCCACGGTCGTTCCCGCCGCTCCTGCAGGAATGTTCTTCCCCGGCGATCCGGGCGTGGGCCGCGGTATCATCTCCACCAAGTACCACCATGTCGCCCCGCGCATCGGCTTTGCCTGGGATCCGTGGGGGGACGGCAAGACGGCCATCCGCGCCGGCGCCGGCATTTTCTACGGCACCACCAGCGGCAACGAGTGGAACCAGCCCGGCAACGCTAACCCCTACGCGGTCCGGCAAACCTTCAGCTCGGTGCGCTCGGCCTCAGACCCGTATAACCCGCAGATGGTCAATGGGGCGGCATCGGCATTCCCCAACGGCGATCCCTTCCCGTATTTCTACAACCCCAGGAGCCCGCGCTTTCTGGTGCCGGCGTCGATCGAGACCATCGGGACGAATGTGCAATGGCCCTACATCTACCAGTTCAACCTGGCGGTGCAGCGGCAGTTGCCGGGGAACCTGAGCCTTACGACCGCCTACGTGGGCACGCTCTCGCGCGATGTGCCCACGATGATCGATGAAAACTATGCTCCCTACGTCCCGGGCATTGCCGGCGAGAATTCCGGCCAGACCGGAACGGGCGGCACCAACGCGCGGCGGCCGTACGACCAGAACGCCAACGGCACGGGAACACTGGGTCAGAATATCTATCTGATCACCAACCAGACTGCCTCGTACCATTCGCTGCAGGTGCTGGTGAACCGGCCCATGGCCCGCAACCTGATGCTCAGCGGCTTCTACGTCTGGAGCCATGCCATTCAGAGCTCCAACGAGTCGGCCATCGGACAGATGACCGCCCAGGACTTCGCCAACCTCTGGGAGGAGAAAGGACCGATGGATGCCGACCGGCGCAGCATCGCCACCATCTCCGGCACATGGAAGATCGATTATTACCACGGCAATAACTTCCTGATGAAGGGCGTGGCCAACGGCTGGACAATCTCGCCGATCTACTACCTGCAGAGCGGCCAGCCGATGGAAATCACCACCGGCTCAACCAAGAACGATGACAGCGCGGGCCATAACCGGCCGGACCTGGTTCCGGGCGTCAAAGCATTTCTCGATCCACACCGCTGCCGGGTTTGCAACTCTCCGAACAGCGTGGTCAATGAGTGGTTCAACACCGCCGCCTTTGTGGCCAACGGGCCGGGCGTAGCCGGCGGCATCGGACCGGGCGGAGCCGACGGCAACACTCCGCGCGATTACCTGCGCGCGCCTGGCTACCGCGATGTCGATCTGGGTCTGTTCCGCGACATCAGCCTGGAGCGCGGGATCGTCTTCCAGCTTCGCGGCGAGGCGACCAACGTGTTCAACATGGTCAGCCTGGGTACGCCGGGGCTGAGCGGCGTCGCCAACACGGTGGGCGGGCCCAATACCAGTTCGTCCCTGGGCGTGATCACCGGCGCTTCCAGCCCGCGCGTCATCCAGGTGGGCGGGCGGCTGACGTTCTGACGGCGGAGACAAAGCAACAAAGGCCCCTCGATTCGAAACGGGTCGAACCCCGAATCGCGGGGCCATCCTTTTTTGCAGCGATGCAACTGGATGAAGCCGGGCCGAAGGCGTGCCGGATATGGCGATCTTTTGCCCAATTCGGCCGCCGCTCTGGAAAACCGCGGAAGCTTACCGCAGCGGACCTGCGGCGCCAGGGACGCCGGCCGGAGCCAGAGCCGGCGCATCCTGCGCGGTCTGCGTTTTCACTGTGAAGTAATTGCGGTCCCAGAGATTGCGGTAGAACTCGCCGGTAAGCTCGGCCGCCTTGGGGCCGAAGGTGGGCCGTCCGCCCTCGAGGAAGAAGACCGTGACCAGAGAGCCCTGCGGAGAATTGGAGAAGGAGGCAAACCAGCCAAAGCGCGTGCCGTTGTCCGAACAGGTGCCGGTTTTGCCGAATACCGGAAGATCGCGGAAGTTGATGCGCAGGCTGCGTGCGGTGCCGTACTCCACGGCTCCGGCCATGCCGTCTTCTACGTCGGGAATGTACCTGGCGATATTCAGCACGCGCTTGACGCGGGGCTGAAAGCTGGCGACCTCTTCCGGCGTAGTGGGATGCTGGAGGTAATAGAGCGTGCCGCCGTTGGCGATGGCCGCGACCAGAGCGCCAAGCTGCAGCGGCGTCATGGAAACGCCCTGGCCGAAGCTGCACATGCGGCCTACGCCGCCCTCGGACTCCGGAATGGGATGATCGGGATAGACGCCGAGCTGCTCGCCCTGAATGTTATAGCCGGCCAGTTCGCCCAGGCCGAACTCCGTAGCGTAGTGGTGGACACGCTCAAAGCCAAGCTCGCGGCCCAGCTCCTCGAAATAAAGATTGTTGCTGTGAGCCAGCGCCTCGGTCATATTCATACGGAAGCCGGGAAGCTGGACGGGAGTGTCGCGGGTAACGATGCCCTCGGAGAGCGCGGCCAGCGCGACGGTGAGCTTGATCGTGGAGCAGGGCTCTGCGCCGGGCGAAAGAGCCAGCTTCTGGTTGACCATGGCCAGGATGCGGCCGTTCGAGGGATCGATGACGACAGCTGTGCCGTTCATGTCGCCGAGAGCGTCGATTGCCGCCTGGCGGATAACCGGGTCTTCGCCGGCGGTGACATCGCCCATGCCGATGGCGCCCGTGACAAACGAGCTGGCCGTAAAGCGCTCGTAGTAGCGATGCCGGTGGATAACGGTGCGGCGCAGGTGCGCGCCCGCGGTCGAAGAGGCGGCGTGGTGGGCTGCGGAGCGCGTTGTGCGATGCGTCGCGGCCGCAGCATGCCGGACGGCATGGTGCGCCGTGGCGTGATGAGTCTGGCTCAGGTGCTCTTTCGACCTGTGATGAACGGTGGCCGTCGAAGACGTGTCAAGGCCGGCGGCGCCGGCGGCGCCACAACCGAGAATAACCGCAATTGCCCAGGCACAAGACGCCTTCATTCCACCAACAATGCCTCTCAATTCTTTTAATCTCGTTCCGAATCTCGTGCTGCGCATCCGGCTCTGCCGGCGGCGCTCTCATGGTTCTTTAATGCTCGCATGCCCTGCAGGGATGATCGCCTGCGAAGGCCCCTGCGAAGGGTGGAACGCCGACTTTTAAAAACCCCACAGATAGTTACGACGCCAGCCTCATCCGCCGGGCTGCCTGAACATTCAACTCGCCTGATCAGCTTATCCGGCCAAAGATCTCTTCGAAACAGCGGAAATCGCGCTTTCTGCTTCTGCTTTCAGGGCCTTTTTCCCAATATAAACCGGAATTCCATATCGGATTGCCGGAAACCGGATCGCTCCGCCGTTACCTTCGGGTAATGCACTCGCAGGAGTGCAATCTGCATCCCTTGCGCCATACCTTCGCCGGCGCACATTGCTAAAAGTTCAGCCGCCGCAGGAACGCGGGCACTTCAAGATCGCGCTCCGGCTCCGTGCTGCGCTCCTCGAAGAGCGACGGCGGCGCAGAACCCGTGGCCGGAGCTGCCGTCTCGGCGTGCTGGTCGCTATGCGGGCCGAAGGAAGAGTCCGCAGCAGCAGATCCTGCAGGGGCAAAGTCCGGATCGGAGCCCGAAGCGAGATTCGCGGCGCGCTGGGATTCGATGGGCTGTCCGGCCGGCATCGGCTCCTCGAACTGACGCCGCATCGGTTCGATCGCCGGCTCAGGATCGGCGGCGCTTTTTTGCGGCGGCGCAAAGGTGACGGTGGTGGCGACAGCCGGCTGCGAAGAGGCAAAGAAGAATGCCTCGTCTTTCTGTTCCTCTTCTGCTTCGCTCATGAAGCGCAAGGGCGCAGGAGCCGTCCTGGCGGGTTCCGTTTCGCGGAGCCAGTTTTCCGGAGCGACGATAGGCACCGAAACCACCGGAACCGAGACGGGCGGGACGGAAACGACCTGCGGCTCATCGACATTGAGCATGCGCGCGCGCCGCTCGGGCATCTGGTCGCGGAAGCCGGTGGCGATGACGGTGATCTTGACCTCTTCTCCCATCTTCTCGTCGAGAACGGCGCCGAAGATAATGTTGGCGTCTTCGTGCGCCGAGGACTGGATCAGCGAGGAAGCCTCATTGACTTCGGAGAGCTTGAGCGAACTGGAACCGGTGATGTTGATGAGGATGCCGCGTGCGCCGTCGATGGCGCCGGCCTCGAGCAGCGGCGAGGCCATGGCGGCCTGCGCCGCTTCGGCGGCGCGGTTGGCGCCCGAGCGGACCGCGGTGCCCATCACGGCCTGGCCCATGCCCGCCATGGTGGTCTTCACGTCGGCAAAGTCGCGGTTGATGATGCCGGGGATGGTGATGATGTCGCTGATGCCCTGCACGCCCTGGCGCAGCACGTCGTCGGCGATGCGGAAGCTCTCGAAGAAGCCGGCGTCTTTGGCTACGGCGAGCAGCTTCTCGTTGGGGATGACGATCATGGTGTCGACGCTTTCGAGCAGCTCCTTGAGGCCGCGCTCGGCCTGCTGCAGGCGGCGCTTGCCTTCGAAGGCGAATGGCCGCGTCACAACGGCGACGGTGAGAATGCCCATCTCGCTGGCGAGCGAGGCGATGACGGGCGCAGCGCCGGTTCCCGTGCCGCCGCCGAGGCCGGCGGTGACAAAGACCATGTCGGCGCCTTCGAGCGCCTCGATGATCTTCTCCGAGTCTTCGAGCGCGGCGCGGCGGCCTACGTCCGGATTGGAGCCTGCGCCCAGGCCCGAAGTAAGGCGCACGCCAAGCTGCAGCTTGACGGGAGCCTGCGAAAGCTTGAGGGCCTGCACGTCTGTATTGGCGGCGATGAACTCGACGCCCTCCATGCGGGCCTGGATCATGCGGTTGACGGCGTTGCCGCCGCCGCCGCCTACGCCGATAACCTTGATGCGCGCTCCGCGCACGTTCTCTTCGTGATACTGAATGCGCATCTCTCCGGCTTCGCTTTTTTCAGGTTCCATGGCGCTCTATTCTCCAGAATCCAATTTCGTTTGTTCTCCCCCGCTTCAGCCGCACAAGCAATTGCGCGTCAGGAACGGGCCCCCGGGAAAATCCATCCACCCATCCTGCTAGAAACTTGCTGCAAATACGGCGCGCAGTTTGGCGCGCAGGCTGTTGTCTTCCGCGGCGCGCGTCATGCGCGTGCGGTGGGCGTACAAAAGCATGCCGATGGCCG
>DATGLJ010000015.1:0-3203 GCA_035294185.1 Occallatibacter sp.
TTCGGCGTCGTCTGCTTTCAGCCAGAGCTGATCGGCGGAGGGATCGGATGAAAACCAACGTGAGAGCACGCAGTTCGAGCCTACGTAGCCGTCGATACGCAGCTCGGGGCGATTCGCGCCATCGAGTTTCAGGTCGGCAAAGAAGGGCGCGTGCTTCAGGTGCGGATAGCTGGCGCGATCGGGATGGAGCGTAGCGTGGTGCCTGCCGTCTAAGAACAGCTCGAGCCGTTCGCAGTTGGAGAAGATGGCAGCATGCTCGCCGGGGCCCGATGGCGTTTTCGGGCCGAAGTCCCAGTAGAAGTCCGGTTCGATGACGGGCCGCACCGCCGGATCGCACTGGGCGAGATAGAACGACGCGCCGAGCTTGGGGATGCGGAAGACATCGGCGATGCCCGGGCACTTGACCCCGTTGTGCGCGTTCATCAGGCTGGCGTAGTCGAATGCGCACCAGGCAATGGCGCCGGCGATGCGCGGATGCTCCGCGGTGCGGCTGTGCGCCTGCGCGTGGAAGATGGCCTGATCGGTCTGCTGGGTGAGATCGCCGGCGCGGCGATAGGTCACGTCGAAGTAGCGGCCCTTGCGGTAATCGAACTGGCCGACGGTCTCGGCGATCATGTAGGGGAAACCTTCGACCGGGTCGAGAATCCCCACTTCGCCCACGGGATCGGCGTGGTAATCGTCGAATGCGAACACGTCCTGCGCCCACTCCTGCCGCCAGTTTTTGCGCGAGTCCGGCGTCATGGTGCCGGAAGTGGGGCGCGAGTCGTCGAGCGAATGCGCCAGAGCGCGCGTCTGGCGATAAAGCTCCGGATCGTTGCGCGACTCGTTGATGCGCACGCCCCAGACAGCGATGCAGGGATGATTGCGGTCGCGGCGGATCATCTGCTCCACGTCGCGGATCACGAGTTTCGAGAAGGCATCGTCGCCGATGTACTGCCAGCCCGGCGGCTCTTCCCAGACCAGAATACCGAGCTCGTCGCAGGCGTCGAGGAAGGCTTCCGACTGCGGATAGTGCGAGCAGCGCACGGCGTTCACGTTGAACTGATGGCGCAGGATTTCGGCGTCGCGGCGCAACAGGCGGTTAGGCGCAGCGAAGCCGAGATAGGGGTACAGCTCGTGGCGATTGAGGCCGAAGAGCTGCAGGCGCCGGCCGTTGAGGTAGAAGCCGTCGAGCGCGAAGCGCGCCTCGCGCAGGCCGATGCGGGCAGCGTAGCGGTGCAGCGGCTTTCCTTCGGCAGCCAGCGTGACTTCGAGATCGCAGAGATGCGGATGATCGACGTCCCACAGTTGCACGCTGCCGAGATTGGCGAGCGTGAATTGAACCTCCTGATCGGGGCTTTCGATCCCGGCATCGTGCGTGGCGGCGGCAACGGTGCGGCCGGCCTGGCGGAGGACGGCGGTAAGGCGGACCCTCACATTGGGCTTGGAGCCGGAGTCGATGCGGCAGACGATGTCGACGCGCCGGTTTGCATCGAGCACGTTTACCGGCTTGGCGAAGACCTCACGCAGGAAGATCTGCGGAAGGACGCGCAGCTCTACCTGGCCGTTGATGCCGCCGGGAAGCAGATAATCGACAGACTTCGGTCCGCGCGGCGATCCCGAGGGCGGGCAGTTCGTCCAGCGTGAATCCACCTGAAGGGCGAGCACATTTCCGGATTCGCGGACCAGGCCGGTAATCTCGCGATCGAAGGGAAGAAAGCCGCCAAGATGCGGCTCAAGGCTGTGTCCGTTGACGACAGGGACGGCTCCGGCCATGACGCGGTCGAAGTGCAGGAACAGGCGCTGGTCCTTCAGGTCTGCCGGAACAGAGAAATGCCGGCGATAGATCCACACATCCTGCCAGGAGTCGGGATTCCATCCCTGCCAGGAGAGCGGCGTGACGCAGTGCGGCAGCGTGACAGCCGCGAACCCCCGATCATCGAACTCGGGCGCGAGCGCTGCTGGCGAGAACTTGCCGCCGAAGCGCCAGTTGCGGTTCAGCGGGAAGACGCGTTGCGCGGCTCCGCGGGAGCTGGCCGCATAGGTGAGTACAGGCGCGGCGCAGGCCAGCGCGGCAGTAGCCGCGCAGCTGCCCAGGAAGTTTCTGCGGGAAATGTCGCGGGAAATGGTGTCGCTCCTTTTTGGGGAGAAGGCGCTGCTGGCGCTCGTCTTCTGAAGAGATTCCTGCCGATTCGGCAGCATAATCGGGAGAAAACCCCGCCGTCAAGAGAGCGGTTTTTCTGCATTCGCGCGGAAGCCGCCATCCGCAGAGCGGAATGCTCGATCTCTCTGAAGCTGCGGAACCTGTCTCCCGGCCTTATGGGTGCGGCAGGCCGTGCTTGACGA
Source organism: Occallatibacter sp. (assembly GCA_035294185.1). Taxonomy (GTDB): domain Bacteria; phylum Acidobacteriota; class Terriglobia; order Terriglobales; family Acidobacteriaceae; genus Telmatobacter. The sequence continues at coordinate 2,326 of DATGLJ010000015.1, forward strand.
TAGCAATGCGGACATTGTAAGGTTCTCTGGTTCCAGGTTGAGAGACCGGTTGCTGAACTTTGCGCGCATTGGGGCGGGAAAAATTGTTCGGCTGCCGGAACAGAAAAGGGTGGCTTATTGATGAATACGGTAACAGCGGTGAACAGCGCGGCGCGGCGCGCTCTCGAGGCAGGCGAGGGAATTCTCAGGCTGGCGCCCACGTGGGTGCCCCGGGTTTATTTGCAGCCCGGCCGTCGGCTCAAGCTCGATCAGCGCGATCTGTACGCCTTTGGCGCGCATCGGGGCGGCATCGACGAGCGGTGGTTTGCCTCGACCACTCCGGCCATGAACGACAACCGCACGCCTGACGAGGGGCTGAGCTATGTGGTCAACGGCGACGAGCGCTTCACGCTGAAAGAAGCCGTCGAGGCCGAAGGCCCGCGCATGGTGGGCAAGGCTATCTGGGATAAGTACAAGCGCTGGCCGGTATACAGCAAGTTCTTCGACAACTCCGGCCCCATCATGCACCACCTGCACCAGAACGACGAACAGGCCCGGCTGGTGGGCCGCGAAGGCAAGCCGGAAGGCTACTATTTTCCTCCGCAGCTGAATTTTACGCATGGCAATTTCCCGCATACATATTTCGGTCTTGAGCCGGGAACCACGCGCGAGCAGCTTCGCGAGTGCCTGGCGAGGTGGGACTTCGGCGATAACGGAATTCTCGATTCGGCCAAGGCGTATCGGCTCAAGCCGGGTTCGGGCTGGCTGGTGCAGCCGGGGATTCTGCATGCCCCCGGTTCGCTGGTCACCTACGAGCCGCAGTGGGGCAGCGACGTGCTGGCCATGTTCCAGTCGATGGTCGAGGGCCGGCCGGTTCCGCGCAGCCTGCTGACTCAGGA
>DATGLJ010000016.1:0-9914 GCA_035294185.1 Occallatibacter sp.
GACCTCTTCAAACAGTTGCCCCCCAGGCGAAAAGAATTGATGGTTGTCGCCCGATTCTTCGAACACCTCCGCCGACGTCGTCACCCGGACCGGTTGCTGCATGCCCGGAAGGCGCGCGGCATACGTTCGCACGTCCAGAGGTCGCCACTCCAGGCCAACTGGGCGGCTCGCTTCGCGGTTCATTGCGTGGTCCAACTTCGTGAGGTCGTATGGCGGTTCAGGCAGCGGCGGAACAGTCAGATCCTCCTTAGTAACAACGTCAAGATCCAGTGGCGCCTCGGCTGCCGAGGTCACCTCCTGCTCGATCTCAGCCAGGAACCGCTGCCGCGCCGCATCGCGCGCTTCGCGGCTTGCCAGAGTCACTTCCTCAAAGCGACGGGGCAGCTTCGACAGGATCGGCTGAAGCCTGCCCACAATGCCCTGAAAAAGCTGGATACGCTCGCCGACGGCGAAGTAGACGTCGGCCTCCACCGTGTCCTTGTAGGCAAAGTTCAGAATCTTGACCTGGGGGCGCTGCTGTCCCAGCCGGTCGATGCGACCGATGCGCTGCTCCACCTTCATCGGGTTCCAGGGCAGGTCATAGTTGGCCAGAACACCGGCGGTCTGTAAATTGAGCCCCTCTCCTGCGGCATCCGAGCACACCAGCAGGCGCACCCGCCCGGTCTTGAACCGCCGCTTGATCTCCTCCTTACTACAAGGGATCCAGTGGCCTGAGCCGTCGCGCCAGGCGCCGCCTGAACCCGAGTAACTCGCCACCGGCACATCGGGCATCTCCTGCGCCAGGAAATCGCGCAAGTATTCCATTGTATCGGTGTACTGCGTGAAAACAATGGCGGATTCCGAATCCGCCGTGAACACGCTCACCAGTTCTGCGTGCAGCTTGCGCGCCTTGGTGTCGGTGTTCAGCTTCGCAATCGCACGCAGCAGATCGAGAATCCGGTCACGCTCCTCCAACTCCGCGGTAGATGCCGCCAGGTCGGCCGCTTCCTCGGGCGCCATCACTTCATCGGCCGCCTCGTCGAGCGAGACGTCCTCCTCGCTCAGTCCCAGCTTTTTCAGGCGCGCGTTCAGAGTCCGCTTCAGCGCCTCGAAACTTGAGGCCAGACGCCGGCGGTACACCGTCATCACAAATCCGATGGCCGTGCGCTTGTCCGACGCCGCCTTCGAATAGGTCTCCGAGATGTAATCTTCCACCTGCGCATACAGGGCGCTTTCGGCCGGCGTCATCTCGACTGGAATATCCTTCACCTCGCGCTCGGCGATCGGCAGATCCAGCTTGCCCGCACGCCGATAGGATCGGAGCAGTTCGCGCGTGTGTCGCACCATGCGCCAGCGCAGCGGCGAGCAGGCCTTCAGCACGCCGAGCAACGCCCGCCGCGACTCGGGATCAAGCATCCGGCGAGGGGCTTGCGCCGTGTCCCGCAGCGCCCGAATCACCTTGGTCCGCTTAATCGAGGAAAGCCCCGGCGTCAACGCCGCGATCTCGTCTTCTGTCAAGGGCCCAAAGTAAGCCTCGCAGTCGCGGAACCAAGCCGTGAGGAGGTCTAGCGTTTCCGCCGGCGGATTGCCGCTTGCCCAACTGAAGTATTTCAGGAATGCGTGTGGCTCAGCCTCCCACTTTGGCGGCAGCCCCAACAGGTTCATCAAATCCCAAATTTCCACCGGATGCACCTGCATCGGCGTCGCCGTCAGCAGCAGCAGGCTCTGGCAGCGCTGCGCCAGCTCCCGCATCAGGCTCAAGAGCGCGTTTGGACCTTTCTCCTGTTCTGTTCCGGCCCCGCGACGCCGGGCATGGTGGGCTTCGTCGAGCACCACCAAGTCCCACGGTTCGGTCTCCAGCAGTTCCCGCACACGATCCTTACGCCGCATGAGCGAGCTTGAAGCCAGAATCACCGGTTCCTTCTGCCACTCTTCCCGTCCAACGGCCCGCTCCAGCGGTCCCGTCCAGCCGCAGGCTGCGCGCCAGCACAGCATTGCGCCGTCGTATATGGGCACGTTCAGATTGAATTTCTCATACAGCTCGTTCTGCCACTGGATCAGCACGCTTTTGGGCGTTAGGATCAGGACGCGTTTTGCTTTTCTCGAAAGCAGCGCCTGGCGCACAATCAAGCCCGCGGTGATGGTCTTGCCCAACCCAACCTCGTCGGCGATCAACAACCGGCAGGGCCATTGCTGAAGAAAACGCGCATAGGTGCGCACCTGGTGCGGCCAGGGAGAGACGGCGCTGGTCACCTCGCCGGTTCGAATCCCGTGCGGCAGCTCCGGCGCCACTTTCACAAAGGTCCACACACAGCGCCGGAACTCGTCATCGGTGAGCCGGTAGATCTGGGCCGGCTGCTCCTCACGAGGCACCGGAGGCGGCGGCGTCACCGGGCGGTCGTCCTTAGGCAAGTATTCGAGCAGCTTCCGCCGGGCTGCCTCGGGAAACTCGAAGACGCGTGCGCCGGGCGAGCGATTCTCCCATAGCTTGGCGAAGGCTTCGAGCTCTTCGTCCGCGTGCGCTTTCTCGGTCTCACTCAACCAGGCGCAGTGGACGTGAAAGCTTTCGCAGTTGTTCTTCCAGCCGCCGGCGGTTTCGTTGATGCTACCCGAAAACGTCAGCGTGTTGCCTTCGGCATCGACGATGATGCCGAACTTGGCGTGGTAGATGCCGGGCACGTGCGCGGGCCGGCCCTCGGCGTCCACGGGCACAGCCACCTTTACATCGAGATACCCGTTAGCCACCATCCACGCCAGCAGTTCCAGGCCCTGCCGCGCATGTTCATCAGGCGGGGTTAGATCCACAGCGGCCAACTGCCGCTCCATCTGTTCCCGCAGATCGTAACCCGTCTCGATCGCCTCGCGCTCGTCCGGGTCGAGCGTACAGCCCACCACCAGCCGCATCCGCCCCTCGTTGGCGAACAGCCCTTGCAACCCGCGCGACGCCAGCGCCAGCGCATCGGCCGAGAAGTAGCCGGTTGTCCGGCAGTACTCCACCGCGCAGGCCAGCGCCGGGGTATAGAACAGCTCTACCAAATTGCCGTCTTCGTGCGAGTAGCGGAATTTCCATTTCGTCTCAGTCAACAGCGGCATCGGCTTCGTCGAGCTCCAGTTCAATCTGCTCCGGCCGCTTCGGTTCGGGCACCTTTTCGGCAAACGCCAACCGGCGCAGCTTCTCGAGCGCCTCAAAATCGCTGGCTGCGCCTTCAAGCGTCGGATCGGGCTTCTTGCCGCGCGGGGCGACGGGCGGCAGCACGTTCAGCAGCGCCTCGAGCGCTGTCATCAGCGTCGGATCATCGAGCAGCTTCAGCGACTCTAGCCGGTTCCGCGCCGCCTCAGTATTCTGGAACCGCACCGTGTAGGCCGCCTCATGCAGCCGGTCGAGCATGGGCGCCTCCGGTCCCGTCGCTAGTTTGCTCTTAGTCAGCCGCATCTGGCTGTCCCACAGCGTCACAGTATCTTTCGCAACGGAACAAACCTTCTTTTTAACTTCCTGGTCGAAGTCCAGCCCCACCACGCGCGCCAGTTTGAGCGCTTCGTCGGCTGGGAACTTAGGGGCACGGAAAGCGTCCCAGGCCAGGACGTACCATTCGGTGAGCGGGTCCAGATGCGCCTGGCGTTTCACTGTAGCGAGCTGCTCCATGCGCCACTGCTTCACCTCGCGCCGTGCGACTTCGAGCGCATCTTCGGGCGTCACACGGTAGGGATCCCAGGGTCCAAAAAGTCGATCCTGATACCCCTTGGGCTTCTGCCGCGCCGTGCCGCGAGAGAGTGGCCAATGGCGCGAAAAGATCTCGAGCGCCGGACCGAAACAGGCCAGGTACAGATCAATGCCCACCAGCCCGGCCTCCTGGAACTCGCGCACCTTCTCCCGCACGACATTGCGCACTTCCGGTTCGACTTCCTCCCAGAAGACTTCCTCGCCGCGCGCTGGCGCGTCTTCGCGCAGGCGGCAGACCAGAAAGATGGTGGACCTCGCGGCCGACTTCTCGCGGATGTGCAGGCTGCCCTCGGCTTCGGTGTGCACGGGCCAGCTTGCTGTGATCACGAAGCCAGCTTCAATTAACCCAGTGGCGAGCGCGTCCCAGGCATCCGTGGCCTTGTGCGTGAACATCACCGTCATCACGCCGCCGGGCTTGAGCACCCGCCGCATCTCGGCGAAGATGCGCGCCATGCGCTGCTGGTAATCCAGGTGAGCCAGTTGCTTCGCACCCTTTTGTCCCCGGAACTTGGCCAGATTGGCTACCGCTTCGCGGTCTTTATCGGTGAGGTGTGCAGTGAACAGCTCCGGATACAGCAACCCGGCGGTGCGCTTCAGCCACACGTAGAAAAAGTCGGCAAGCTCGGCGTACATTACGTTGGCGTAGAAGGGCGGGTCCATGACGATGCAGTCAACCGAGGCGTCGGGAAGCGACAGCGCGTCGGCGGACTCGCACAGGATCTTGACTTCCGGCTGACCGCGCGGCGGGCGGGTGAAGAGTTTGCCGTTCGCAGAGGTTTGCGGCGCGTGGCCGAGGAGTTCAATTAGCTCGCCGAGAGCTTTGCCAACTTGGCGTAGCGCCCAGTCGTAGCCAATCCCGGTAACCGTTGGAGCCATCTCGCCGTAGGACCACTTCTGCGCAAAGTCGTGGCGCTGAAATGTGTGCCCGACCACGGTGCGCTCCGGATGCCATGTGCACCCGAGGCTGTTCCAGTCGACGCACTTGTCGATCGCCAGGGCGATGTAGACCATGGCGGCGCGGTCGAGTTCGGAAAGCTGGCCGCCGTTTTGCGCCTTGAGCTCTTCGACCATGTCCTGGAAGACTTCGACCGAAGTGCAGTGACCATAGAGCTGGCGGGGGGAAAACAGGTCTCGCCATAATGGAGCCCCGTACTGCCGCGGGCGATCGTCGTTCGAGTTCTCCGGGAACTCTTCATCCGGCACGATGTTGCGCGCCTGCCACAGCGGCATCTTTTCGGCCAGCCGCTGCTTGACGAGCGCCTCGACGTCGTCCTCCGGGCGCGGGGCGCGGAAGCCCCGCACGAGCTTGGTCTTGGGCTTGCCGTTCTTGAGTTTTCCGACGACGACTTCCTTCTTGTAGACCACGCAGTAGAGCTGGTGGCCCATGCGCCCGGCTTGCGCCTGGCGCTTGATATCGCCGTCTGGGATCTCGCGCCCGCAATCGGGAAACGGGCACTTGCCGGTGCCGTCCTTGACCGTGCCGGGAGAGTGTTCGCTGGCCTCGTGCACGATCTCGAAGCGGATGCGCCGGCCTTCGGGGACCAGCCGCACGCCCGCGCCCTCGCCATCCAGCCGCCAGTTGGGCGACAGCGGGACCAGCCCGCCGCAGTAGGGGCAGGTGACCGTCCGCGCCCAAAGCCAATTCGTGGCATTTGCACCGCTTTCTGGTTCTTTCGGGATGACCTCTTCGAGAATCGCGTCCCGCCGCGCGATGAAGCATTTCGCGAGCTCGCTGTGTCTCTGCTGAAGAGCCGGACCGTGCTTCAACGGTAACTCTACAGTGGCCTTCAGAACGACCGCCGCAACAGGGTTCAAATCGTTGGCGTACGTGCCGCATCCCAGACGGACGGCCTCAAACGGTACGCTGCCTCCGCCGGCCGTGGGATCCAAGAGTGTCCCAGACACGTTTAACGCTCCGAGTTCGTCTTCAGTCGGCAGGTGAGTGAAGGCGCGAGAATAGCTGTAGGCGTCGCCTTCGAAGCGAATGCCTTGGGCCCTGGCGCGAGCGATTTTGCGCCGCGACTCAAGTGGATCCCCGTGAATCCCCAGCGTCCAGAGAAACTTCTTGCGGTCGGCGCCGGCCGGCAGCAGGCTGCCCAAAATCGCCGCCCGGCTGGCCACCAGCGGACGCCGTGCAAACCAGACGTGGAGCCGATTCGGCGCCGGGAATGGAGTCATGGGCGTCCGCTCACGCAGGCTCTCGATGCCAATCTCCGCTATCGGCAGCCACTCTTCAATCAACCGTCGGTTGGCCATTCCCTCTCCTTCTTTAGTGCCTTTAGTGCGACGTCAATAGCATGCGTAGCGCCGCGAGTACCCGGCGCGGATTCGGCCGGTGCAGGGCCATGCTCATCCAATAGCCAGCTTCTTCCATCCCCATCGCCTCGACGCCTTCGGCCACCTCGCGGATGCGGTCCGCGTTCTTCATGGGCGCCAGCACGCGGAACAACAGGCCCAGGTGCAGAGCCGTCTCCTCATTGAGCGACCAATTGCGCGCCTTGCCCGGCGACAGAGCGCCCAACTGGATTTTTTCCTTAAGCAGCCGCTTTAGCACGCGCACTTCCACCAGCCGCAGCGCTGCTCCTTGCAGCGACCCCACGTGCTCGGGCTCCTTGAGGCGCGGCGTCGCAGGCGACGGCAACTGGTAGATGGAGAGACTCCAGTTCGTGGAGCTCTGCACCCTCAGGCGCAGCTCATAGACGGGTTTGGGCGAGTAAGCGATGGCGGCAGATTCTCTCATGCGATTTCCTCCTCTTTTCCTTTGTCATCGCCTCAGACGGCGGGTCCAGCTTGCGCCTCGACGAACGCCTCGCCGCCGCCGTAGCGGGTGATCTCTTTGGCGAAGCGCTCCGGGGCGTCACTCTCCAGACTCAGCGGTGGTTCAAAGCATATGGTATAGGTGGCGGTGACGTCGCTCTCCTTGGCCGCGCGCAGTTGGGAATCTAGAAAACCTTTGGTTGCGTTGGCTTTCTCCACCGCTCCGACATAGGAGACTTGCAGTTGCTCGATGCCATCGGCAGCGAGCTTGGCTTCCAACTGCGCGGTGACCTTGCCTGCGGCCACGGTGGCCATCGCCTGGTGGACCTTCCAGATGGCGCCAGCATCGAACATGCGGATGACGAGCCGCCGAATGGTGGCGCACTTGGCCTTGCGCGCCTTCTCCCACAGGTCGCTGAGCGCGGCCGCAAGCGGTCCTTCGGCAGTGTAATCGGCGGGTGGCGGGGGAGTGGGCAGCTTGGGCGTCAGGTCCACCGGGGTTATGACTCCGCCTTCGCGCACGGCGACCATGGCGGTGGCCTGCTGGCGCACGCCGCGGCTGTCGGTAACTTCAATCTGATAGGTAGTGGTCGCCTCAGGGCTCACTTTCGCCGAACGCTGGGTTTCGCTGGTGGCTGTAGCGTTCAGGCGCGGGTCGCTCGAAGTATAGGTGTAGGGAGGCACGCCACCTGAGACCGTTACGGTGATTTCGGCCGTTTGCCCCTTGCCGATGGTGGTGGGGCTGGCGAGGAAGCTGAGGCGCAGAGGCTCGGCGCGCGGCCAGAGCTTCTTGGCCTTGGCGTCCTCCATGGTGTGGAGGAAGGTGTTGTCGGAGATTTGGATGACGGGGCTGGGGTCGCCCGGCCCCCAGACTTGGTTGCCTTCGCGATAAATGAAGCGACCCTGCTGAATGCCGTTACGCACACATTCAAGCAGCGGTGCATCGTGCAGCAGGATGGAAAGCTTGGGCGCTTTGCGGTATTCGAGGCGCAACTGCTGGAGCGTCATCTCGCCGCGGCCGGCAAGGCCGGTTTCCTTGGCCACGAAAGCGGGCGAATCCGGCGCATCGCGCGCGGTGAGCAGCTTCTTCTGTTCGCAGAGGGTGCGCTCGACGTGCATCTGGCCGTTGCCGGGGTTATCCGGGTTGGTCAGCTCCAGAATCGTGTGGCCGAGTGGGAGCGTGGTTCCGGCCATTGGCGAGGCCGAAGGATAGAAGATGTGCCGGTAGCACTGGAGGATGGCTTGGGCGATCTTCAGGTCGAGCTCGTGGTATTCGGCGTTGACCTTCTGGATCTGGTAGTCGGCCAGCTCCTGCTGGTTTGAGGGTTTGCGCAGTTCGCCCAGCGCGAGTTTGCGGCGGGCGAGCGTTTGCATGTTGGCGATACCGTTTTCGGACGCGGCCACGAAGACTAAGTTGTTTTTGAGTTCGCGGTGGTTGCCTTCGGCGCTCTTGAACTGGAAGATGTCTTCAAGTTCAGCGGGTGGTTGGCGCAGGTCTGCGGGAATGGCCGTGGACTCATAGTTGAGAATCACGAGCAACGGGCGGGGGTCGGCCAGATCATCAGGAACCTCCCAAGGGCCAGTGGGGAACAGGATGGCGTTGAATTCACCGCGTCGCGGGCTGAACAGATCGTTGATGCGCTCGCGCAGGTAGGCGCGGACCTCGCTCGCGTCGACATCGCGCATGTAGCGGCCAATCACCTGGTTTAAGTTGGCTTCGGCCATGAAGCGCAGTGGCGCGCCCGGGCGGTCGTCGAGGTAGAGCGCTTCGGACTGGAATGCGGTTCGCGCCTGGTCGATGAAGGCGGGCTCAAGCGCTGGCGAGCAGACCGCCAGGCGGAGCTGTTCGGGGGAAACGCCGCGGGCCGTATCGCCATAGGCGAGCGTGTGCCAGAAGATGGTGCGGGCAACGTAGGAAGTGGCGGGCGGAAGTCCGGGGAATTTCTGCGCATCGAGGCGCTGAGCGAGAGCGGGTTCATCGCCGGGCACGGCGGCGACGTCGGCCTTGATCGCCGCAGCATACTGGCGCATGCCGATCTTTTCGTGGATCTCCGTGCGGATGGGCTCAAAGCCCGGATCGAGGTGATGGATGTGGATGGAATAGGCGTCGGGCGGCCGGTTGCGCCAGAGCAGATGGACGGTGCGGGCCAGCAGCCGGAGCATGCCGCGGGTGCGCTGGAAGGTGGAAAGCGACGCCGTCTTCTCCGTGAGCATTTCAAGCAGCTTGGGGTGGAGCGGGTAGGTGCGGGCGAACTGCTCCTTGAGTTCCGGCGACGTTGCTTCGGCCGGGAGGACATCCTTGTTATTAGCCCAGAGGTGCGCATAGGCGTCGATGACTTCACCGGCCTTCGTCCGGTCCACGTATTCGAACAGGCGAACACGCAATACGTCGGCGGTTTCGTCTTCAGCAGTGGGGTTCAGGGCCGTGGAGGAACGGACGGCGACGCGTTCGGCTTCGGCCAGCGCGGCGGCAGCGCGTTCGTTCTCTTCTTTATAGGCGTCCTCCGCTTTGTCGTCTTTGCCGATGGCGAGCGTATAGACGAGCGCCACTTGCGGAGTGGAAGCGACGGCTTTGAACAGCGCGTGAACGAACGCCGTGAACTGGCGGCTGGCATCGGGAAACGCGCGCTCGACCTTGCGCAGATAGACTGAGATTTCGTCGAGCATGATCAGCGTGGGCTGATTGCCGAACAGTTCACGCAGGATTTCCGCGCCGGGAGCGATGTGTTTCTCGTCGGATGTGCGGACGCGTTCGTAGGCAGCGGCTCCGCCGAGCTGATAAGCGAGTTCACCCCAAAGACTGAAGGCGCGCAGGCCGGGCTCGAGCTGGCGGCCGTTGGCGGGGTCAGTGTTTTCCCCATCCAGCGCGGCGATGCGCACGTTGCCAGCGGGCAGCAGGGCGGGATCGACAAAGTCGGCCACATTCGCTACTCCTTTCATGCCACGCGCCGCGTGCGTGATGGCGATTAGGCCGTGCGTTTTGCCACCGCCATACTGCGTGCCCAGCCGGATGATGGGCGACACTTCCCCGCCTTTGCCCGAAAGGCGCAGACAGACGGCCTTCATCAGTTCGCGCAGGCCGCGCGTGGGGTAGGTGTTGCGGAAAAAGAGAGCAGGATCGAGGTAATCAGGCAGCGCGGTACCGTTCACGACCTGCGACAGGTCGGCCATAAACTGCTCATCGCGGGTAGCACCGCTGAGCGCATCCCGGCGCGGGATACACGTAGTAAAAATGGTCAGCCGATTCAAGTACGTTTCCTTGAGGAATCCTTAGTTTATTTAATTACATCCTCAGGAGCAGGTTCGAAAGACATTCAGCCCCTCAGCTCAACGACTCCGGATTTCTGCAAGCGCGTGAGATCCGAGGACTTCGCCTGAACGCCCGCCTAGTGACCCTGAGCGCGTGTAAAACCGCTGTTGGACCTGTCGACGAAACGGGCGCAAACACGATTGTAAA
>DATGLJ010000017.1:0-7336 GCA_035294185.1 Occallatibacter sp.
AATTCCCCTGGCCGCCAGATCCTTCGTGCGGCGGTTCGAGTCCGTGTAGAGAGAGTTGCCCCCGTCGATGACGATATCGCCCGGCTCCAGATGCGGAACCAGATGCTCGATCATCTGGTCTACCGTGTCGCCTGCCTTGACCATGAGCATCACGCGGCGCGGCCGCTTGAGCAGCCCGATCAGTTCCTCGACCGAGTGCGCGCCCACGACCTGCGTTCCTTTGGCCTCGTGCGCGAGGAAATCGTCGACTTTCGAAACGGTGCGGTTGAAAACCGCTACCTTGAAGCCGTGGTCGTTCATGTTCAGGACGAGGTTCTGTCCCATCACGGCGAGGCCGATGAGACCGATATCGCAACTTGCGTCTGGCATGCTGGTTCTCCGAATCGAAATTTTACGCTGTGGGTTATTGTAAATGGTGGTCTGACCACATGGCCTCATCCTCTGCGCAACGATCGCGGCCTCGCGTGCTTGTCCTCGTCGCTGCGCACAGAGCCGTGTGCAGTCTGCCGCCGCTCTACTTCACGCTGATGGCCCCATCGGCGTCAATCACAAGCGCATCGCCGTCGATCACAATCGAATGAACCTTCAGCCGATCGAGGCTGACCTTGTAACCGGACGAGACAGCCGAGCCGGCCAGAGCCCTGCGCAGCAGATCGGCCGCGTTCACGCGCATGCTCGCCGGAATCTTGTGCCGAAGAAACGGCATGAGAAGAAAATTCAATTCCCTCTGGTCCGAGATTCTGTCGATGCGCGCATCGCGAAAGCCGATGGTTTCGCCCTCCGCCTCCGGAGTGAACGACACCTCGGCCGGCTCGGTAAGCGAGAGACCGATGCACGATCCCGCAACTCTGCGGCCCATTCTCGCGCTGGTCTTCATCCGCACCACGATGCGGTCCTGCTCGAAGCTCAGATGCGGATCCTGCGCGTAGGTGTAGCAAGCCGATTGCGCGTCGCCTTTGAGGTAATAGCGGCCGTCCGGACCGGCAAAGAGCTGCTGCCTGAGCGTGCGTTCGAGCGCGTCGCGGCTCACCGTCAGTTCGACGGCGTGCGCAGGCCTGCAAAGGCAGGCCGCGATGATGACAACGGCGGCCAGCCGAAGCTGAAATGTTGACATAATAGTATCGTGTCACGGCAACGCCGAATCAGTCCCGGACTGGCTGTGCAGAACTGGTCCGAAACTACGCAGCTTCGTTCGGAAATCCTGCGCAAATTATATTGAATGAATAATTTACAGTGAGCATTCCTGGGCTGTTCCTGCCTCGCCCGGAGTGCACTTTTCTATTGATTTTTGAAGAAAAAATTCCTAAAATAAGACTAAAGTTTCCTCTGGAGTCACCATTACCCCAGGCCCGCGCTCAGAGGAATTTAGATCAAATCATCCCTCCAAGGAACAGAAAATAATGGCAAAGCGTCGTGGAAATCCGAACTGGGGCAAGCCGGAGCCCATCGGGCCGGTTGTGCCCACCGTTACCTCCTTCGAGCAGATTGTGAAGGAGTTCAAGCTTCCCCCGGATCAGTACATTCGTTCGACACGCCTCCGCGAGTGGGCCCGCCGGAACAAGAACTCGAAGTACATCCCTGAGGCTCTCCTCGAAGCGTGGGGTTTTGAGATCGAGTCCACGTTGTAAATACTTTCGCAGCCAGCGATTCCGGCAAAAGCGCCGCATCTGCGGCGCTTTTGCTGTTTGCGAAGAACATAGGCGAGAATGAAAAGAAATTATGCCGCAGAGCCCCCGCAGCTTTGAGCCTCCATTCACCGATGTTCCCGGCGCGCTGGCCGACATCCGCGCCGGCCGCATGGTGGTCGTGGTCGACGACGAAGACCGCGAAAACGAGGGCGACCTTACTCTTGCGGCCGAATTCGTCACACCCGAGGCCATCAACTTCATGGCGCGCTATGGCCGCGGCCTCATCTGCCTCACGCTGACCGAGGAGCGAGCCGACTATCTGCGGCTCTTTCCCATGACGCAGCAGAACTCGTCGCGCTTCGGCACCGCATTCACGGAAACGATCGAGGCCCGCGAGGGCGTAACCACCGGCATCTCGGCAGCCGACCGCGCGCACACCATCCGCACCGCCATCGATCCCCGCACCACGCCGGCCGACCTTGCCCGGCCCGGCCATGTCTTCCCGCTGCGGGCCCGGCGCGGCGGCGTGCTGGTGCGCGCAGGACAGACCGAAGCATCGGTGGACCTGGCCCGCATGGCCGGGCTCAACCCATCCGGCGTCATCTGCGAAATTATGCGCGACGACGGCGAGATGGCCCGCATTCCCGATCTGATTCCCTTCTGCCGCGAGCACGGGCTCAAAATTCTCACCGTCGCCGAGCTCATCCGCTACCGGCTGCGCCACGAACGCTACATTGTCCGCGCCGGCGAGACCCGCATCCAGACCCGCTACGGTGAGTTCCGCATGATCGCCTACGAAAGCGAAGTGCAGGGCGGCGAAAGCCACATCGCACTGGTGCGCGGCGACCTGCGGCCACCGCTTCTGGAAGACCCGGCGAATGGCACCCTGAGCGCGGCGGGCGATGAACTCTCCGATCCCTCCGCGTCCCCCGGCTGCGCGCATCCGGTGCTGGTGCGCGTGCACACGCGCTGCACCGCCGGAGACGTCTTCGGCGCCAACTGCCGCTGCCGGGAGATTCTCGATCAATCCATGCGCATCATCGCCGAAGCAGGCTGCGGCGTGATCCTGTATCTGCACAACACCTCGCGCGGCTTCGAGATCGAGCGCTCGCCGGCGCCGGCCTTCGGCCCCGGTGGCGCAGCGGTTCCGGCCGAAAAGGCCGTTGCCGAGTCCGGCCGCATCGTCCTGCACCAGGAGCTGCGCGCGCGCGAGGGGCATCAGGCGCGCAGCGGCCGCATCCTGCGCGCCATCGGACTTGGCGGCCAGATTCTCTCCGACCTCGGCATCCGGCGCATCCGCCTGCTCTCGAACACGCCCATGCACATTCCCGCGCTCGAAGGCTTTGGCCTCGAAATCGTCGAGCAGGTCCCGATCCCGATCGAAGAATGCGCGCGCGTCGCCTCCGAGTGAATGCGCGGAGAGCCTGGTCACATCGTCAGCAGGGCACGGAGCTCAGCATTGCCGCTCATCAAGCGCGCAGAGGCTTCGCCGGCCTGACGGCCGGGCCACGGTCTCGGGTCTTGGGTTTTTGGGTCTCGGGTCTCGGGTCTCCGCTCGGCTCGCCTACCAGCCCAGCACGTAAGCGAACATCAGCGGGGCAACAATCGACGCATCGCTCTCCACGATGAACTTCGGCGTCTTCTCGCCGAGTTTGCCCCAGGTGATCTTCTCGTTCGGGACGGCCCCCGAATACGATCCGTAGCTCGTCGTCGAGTCGGAGATCTGGCAGAAGTAGGCCCAGAGCGGAACATTTTCGCGCTGCAGATCCTGGTGCAGCATGGGCACCACGCAGATCGGAAAGTCGCCGGCGATGCCGCCGCCGATCTGGAAGAATCCGAGCGGAGTTTTGGCTGTGGTGTCGGTGTACCACTCGGCCAGTTCCATCATGTACTCAATGCCGGTGCGCACGGTGTGCACCTTCTTCACGTCGCCGGAGATGCAGTGGCCTGCATACATGTTGCCGAGCGTCGAGTCCTCCCACCCTGGCACGAACATAGGCAGATTCCTCTCGGCCGCAGCCAGCAGCCAGCTATCCCTGGGATCGATCTGGTACGACTTCTTGAGCCTTCCCGAGAGCAGAATCTTGTACATAAACTCATGCGGGAAATACCGCTCGCCGGCCTTGTCCGCTTTTACCCACTCCTCCAGCACCTCGCTCTCGATGCGCCGCATCGCCTCCATCTCGGGAATGCATGTGTCGGTGACGCGGTTCATGTGCCGCGACAGCAGCGCGGCTTCGTCGGCTGGAGTCAGGTCGCGGTAATGCGGGACGCGCTCATAAAAATTGTGCGCAACGAGATTGAAGACATCTTCTTCCAGATTTGCGCCCGTGCAGCAGATGCCGTGAACCTTGTCCTGCCGGATCATCTCGGCCAGCGACAAGCCCAGCTCGGCCGTGCTCATCGCCCCGGCAATGGTGACAAACATCTTTCCGCCATCGGCGAGCAGCTTCTTGTAAGCCTCGGCTGCGTCGACCAGCGCGGCTGCATTGAAATGACGGTAATGGTGCTTGATAAAAGAAGAAATCGTGCTCATTGCAGGTGGGCTCCAGTTTTTAAGCTAACACAGCGAAAACAGCGGTCCGTGACCGGCAATCTCGGATTGCTTCCGATGCGCATTCAATCCCAGTTCGGCCAGCTTGTGGATCGAATCCCGGGCCGATGTATGCAGGATGAAGATGCCGCCGGCCGGTCTACCGCAGACTCTCCACCGGCGCGGGGTCCATATCGGCGTAGTCCTGATTTTCGCCGCCCATGCCCCAGCAAAAACTGTAAGCGCGCGTGCCCACGCCGGAGTGGATCGACCATCCGGGCGAAACAACCACGTCCTTATCGGCCAGCACCAGATGCCGCGTCTCCGTGGGCGGGCCCATCAGGTGAAAGACGCGCGCCCCCGCGTCGAGGTTGAAGTACATGTAAATCTCCGAGCGGCGCATGTGCGTGTGCGGCGGCATGGTGTTCCAGTTGCTGCCCGCATGCAGGTGCGTTACGCCCATTACCAGCTGGCAGCTGCGCGCGCCTTCGAGGTGAATATACTTGCAGATCGTCCGCTTGTTGCAGGTCTCGACCGAGCCGAGTTCGGTGGGCTGCGCCTCGTGCCTGCGCACCAGCGCCACGGGATAGCTGGCGTGCGCCGGATAGCTGAGCAGATAAAATACGGCCGGCGCGGAGCTGTCTTTGGAGGAAAAGCGGACGTCCGCGTTGCCGCGGCCGATGTAGAGCACGTCGAGATTTTCGAGCTCATAGCTTTTATCCGCGACTGCGACAGCTCCGCTGCCGCCGATATTCAGCACGCCCAGCTCGCGCCGCTCCGTGAAATAACCGGCCCGCAGATCCGGATCGGCGGGCAGCGCAAGCTCTCCGGCGGCCGGCGCGGCGAAGCCAACGACAGCGCGATCGAGATCGACGTAGGCCAGATGAATCCGGCCCGGCTCGCACAACTCATTGAGCAGAAACGTCGCGCGCAGCTCATCGGCCGTCATGCGCGGATACCTCACCGGATCGGCCATCAAAACAGTCCTCATGCTTATTGCACTCCCGTGGACTCGCTGAGATTGTTAAAGATCATTCTATCGGCCCGCGCCCGGCAGGGTCGGCCATCGTCTATTCTGAATACTCAGGTTCCCGGAGGTTCCCTATGCTTCCGTCCATCCTCGTCGCGCCCTCAGCGGTTACACCACTCGAAGAGCTTGCCGATGCGCTCGACCGGGTGGGTCCGCTACACGGACTTCCCTTCGAAGACCGGCTGTGGCTGGCGCGCCATGGACAGGAGTATCACGCCAATCCGGGCGAAGTGTTATTTGAAGAGGGCGCGCCGGCCGAGCACATGGTGGTCCTGCTTGCCGGCGAAGTCCACGTGCGCCGCCAGCACGGCGGCGCAAGCGCCCTGTTTATCGCGCGCACCGCGCAGCTGACCGGCCTGCTGCCCTTCTCGCGCATGAAGAGCTACGGCGGCCAGGGCACGGCGGTTTCGCGCGTCTGGGCGCTGCTTATTCCGGCCACGCTGTTCCCCGAGATGCTCAAGGCCATTCCGTCGATGACGCAGCGCGTAGTGACCACGCTGCTCGATCGCGTGCGCGAGGTCACGCGCATCGAGCAGCAGGCGGAAAAGCTCTCAGCCCTCGGCAAACTGGCCGGCAATCTGGCCCACGAGCTGAACAATCCCGCCAGCGCCGCGCAGCGCTCGGCCGCCAATCTGGTCGCCGCTGTGCGCGAAAACCGCCGCAACCGCTTCAGGCTGGTCAACCTCTGCCTCAGCGAGGACCAGATCGCCAGGATCGAGGCGTGGGAGGAAAAGATCCTGAGCAAACAGGCGGAGAGAGCGGCGTACGAAACAAGCGCCGCCGCGCTCATCCGCAACGAGGACGCCGTCCGCCATTGGCTGGCCGCGGCCGGCAGCGACGATGCCGCCGGCATTGCTCCTTCTCTGGCCGAGGCAGGCGCCACCGCCGCCGATCTGGACGAGTTCGGCAGCATCGTGGGAGCGCACGACGCCCTCGTTTCGCTTGAATTCTTCTCCCGCTACCTGCGCGCCTCGCGCGCCGCCGAAGCTCTCGTAAACGCCACCGCCCGGATCTCCGAGCTGATCGAAGCCATCAAAGACTACTCCAACATGGACCGGGCGCCTATCCAGGACGTGGACGTGCCGGCGGGTCTTGACGCGACGCTGCAGATGTTCGGATCGCGGTTAAGCCGCGTGAAGGTCGAACGGGAATACGAGCCTAACCTGCCGCGCATCAGCGCCTACGGAGCAGAACTCAACCAGGTGTGGTCGGCGCTGATTGAGAACGCGCTCGACGCCATGGGCAACAGTGGCCGGCTGCGGGTTGCCTGCAGGCGCGAGGGCGAGATGCTGCTCATCGAGATCGACGATTCCGGCCCGGGCATTCCCCAGGAGCTGCGGGAACGCATCTTCGAGCCCTTCTTTACTACCAAGCCTATTGGCCGCGCACTGGGCCTTGGCCTCGATATGGCCATGCGCATTGTGCGCAAGCACCGGGGCCACATCGACGTATCCTCCTCGCCCGGCTGCACATGCTTCCGCGTGCGGCTGCCGATCGAGCAGTTCCAGGCATATTAAGAGCAGGGATCAGAAGTCAGACCGGCGATCTCGGCTTCCTGCTTATATATGGAAGTGGTAAGCTGAAGCCGCAGTTTCGAGTACGCGTGAGGAGGCTCCTTATGCGCCCGCTTGCTCGATCGGGTCCGGCCGCCGCATTGATGGTAAGCCTTGGGGCCGTTTGCGGCTGCGGCGGGAAGCCGATAATGGCCGGCGCCTGCAGCAACAGTGTTGAGGTCATCGTGAGTCCAACCTCGGCCACGGCCAGCCACACTGCCGCCCCGCCGGCAAACCAGGTGCAATTCATTGGAGTTGCGCATCCAACCGCATCGCCGCCGGGCTGCCCGGTGCCGGAGTGGGTAGCCCTTTCCTATGGCACATGGTCGAATCCCGATCCCAGCGCCATCCAGATCAGCAGCGCCGATAACTCGACAAACGGAACCGCAGTGTGCCTGGCCCCGACCAGCGGCGCAGTCACACTCACCGGAACCTTTACCCAGTCACCGCTCACCACTCCGGCCACGGTCTCTGTTCAATTGACGTGCGAATGAAAGGCGCTCGGCGGGCCGCCGGCGAAATACCGCTTGCAGTCCAGTCCGGCTTCTATTTCTCCACTTCCACGCCGCGCCAGAAGGCCACGTAGCCTTTG
>DATGLJ010000018.1:0-3345 GCA_035294185.1 Occallatibacter sp.
TGGAATCGACATCGGCGACGAAGAGATGTTTGCAGCCCACCGCAGCCGCCGCCTGGAAGGTGAGCAGGCCGATCATGCCTGCGCCGATGACCAGCGCCGTCTCACTTCCGGCAGCCTCTGAAAGACGCACGGCATGCAGCGCCACCGAGGCTGCTTCGAGCATTGCCGCCTCAGCGAAGCTGATGCCGGCCGGCAAACGGTAAAGAATGCGCTGCGGCACGGCAACATACTCGGCGAATGCGCCGTTGCGGCGATAGTCGCCGCAGGAGACGCCGATGACCTGCCGGTTGTCGCACAGGTTTACGTCGCCGCGCGCGCAGTAGGCGCAGACGCCGCAATAGACGGTCGAGTCGAAGGTCACGCGGTCGCCCTTGGCATAGCCGCGGACGTTCGCGCCGGTGGCGGCAACGGTTCCGGCGGCCTCGTGGCCCATCACGATCGGCGGAATGCGGCGCCCCGAGGAGCCGTCGTAGCCGTGCACGTCGCTGCCGCAGATGCCGCAGGCTTCGACGCGGACGAGGACTTCATCGGGACCGATGTCGGGCAGCGGCAGATCGGCGATTTCAAGATGGTTGTATTCGGTCAGGAGAAGGGATTTCATATTCGATCGAGTGGCGATAAAGGTCATTGTTTCATACGTCGCAAAGCGCTACAGCAGCTCTCAGGCTTGTGAGCGGATCGCGTGTGGGCAGGAACTCGTGGGCAACATAGCCGGCAAAGCCTGCGCCGGCGATAGCGCTCATCACGCCCTGCCACTCCACCTCCTGCGCATCGTCGAGTTCGTGCCGGCCGGGCACGCCGCCGGTGTGGAAATGGCCTATCCAGGCCATGTTTGCCGTGATGGTGGCGATCAGGTCGCCCTCCATGATTTGCATGTGGTAGATGTCGTAAAGCAGCTTCACATGCGGCGAGTTGACCTCCTGCATGACGCGCACGCCCCAGGCCGTGTGATCGGCCATGTAGTCGGGATGGTTCACCTTGCTGTTCAGCAGCTCCATGCAGATCGTCACGCCGTGATCCTCGGCGATCTTCTTCACGCGGTTGAGGCCGATAATCGTGTTGCGCATGCCTTCGTCGTCGCTCATGCCGCGGCGCGTTCCGGAGAATGTGATGACGTTGGGAATGCCCGCTTTGGCGGCCTTGGGAATGCAGCTGCGAAAGCCTGCTTCGATGGCCGGGTGGTTTTCCGTACGGTTCAGACCGTCCCTGATGGTGCCGCCTCCGGCCCGGGCCATGGTGCAGATGAGGCCGTAGCGGCGCGGAAACTCGTAGTCGCCGGGATCGAGGAGATCGATGCCGAACATGCCGTTCCCGGCGGCGAAGGCGCAGAGCCGGTCGAGCGAAATCTCCCCATAACACCAACGGCAGACGGACTGGCGGATGCGCTTTCTGGTTGCAGCGGCTCCGGCTTCGGGATGAGCGGCCAATCCCGTCTGCTGCCGAAGCGCATGGGAAAGCGGAGCCGCCCCTGCGGCGAGACCGGCCTTGATGGCGGCGCGGCGCGTGAGATGTCGCGAGGGCATATCGTCTCCGGCGCAGGATGAAAAGGCTACCTGTCCAATGTACTCCGGCGGGCTACGGAAGCGTGAGGAGGCAGGGCCGGCCATGCGCCTGCGGCCACAGATCGTGCAATGGCGCGCAACCGAAGCAGCAGAATGCGCAAATCAAAAGCTGAAAGCGAGGCCGGCGCGAAGGGAGCGCTGATCCTGGGCAAAGACCAGGATCGAGCCGTCGCCGAGCAGGAAGGGATGGTATCCCTGGGCGAGCAGGTTGCGGACCTCGATCAGCGCCTCGATACCGCCCGAGCCATCGCGGGATCGACGGAGCCGCTGGCAGACGTGAAGGTTGAGATATGGGGCCAGAGCGTCGAGGGCAAAAG
This sequence comes from Occallatibacter sp., assembly GCA_035294185.1. Lineage (GTDB taxonomy): Bacteria > Acidobacteriota > Terriglobia > Terriglobales > Acidobacteriaceae > Telmatobacter. The sequence goes on from DATGLJ010000018.1 coordinate 1,880, forward strand.
GAGCCACCTCGGTGACGGTATCATCGGGCTGCCAACGATAACTGGCGCGCCAGCGCGTGCCGGTGCCGTCGAGAGTTCCCGACAGCGAAAGCGCATATTCACGGACGCGGCGCGGCCTGGCCCCGGCGGCCGGATCGGTTACCTGGTCCGGCAGCGGCAGGGCCGGAGCCACCAGGGCGCTGCCATTTGCATAGCTGGCGCGGAAAAGCGCGCCGCCGGGAATCGAGCGCTCCACACTGGCGGCAATGCCGGAGGACGAGTAATCGGGGCCGGCAATGCGGGCGATGCCGCTGCCGGGATCGAAAAGGGCGCCGGCGGCAAGCATGCCTGAACCCGGCTGCGCAAGGCGCGCGGCGGCTTCGAGCACCGGATTCTTTATGTCATCGGCATAGAAAACGACGGCCATGCCCGAATGCGCAGTGTCCCGCTCCCAGGCGATCTCCTGATGGAAGCCGCGCTGCATGACGAGGTCCTCGCCCCGGAGCGCAACCGGCGGCATCTGGCCGTCCAGCCCGCCCGGCTGATGCACCATCGTCGCCATGCGATAACGAACGGCTGAAGCGCCGGCGCGCCAGGTGACGGATGCAAAGGGCAGTCCATGCGCCACCGCTCCATTGGACGTGCTGGCGAAGGCTTCTTCCGATCCGGCCTCGATCTCGGTATCGGGGCCCAGGCGGATCGTCTCCGCACCTCCGACCATTGCCTCTTTCAGTCCCTGGGCCTGCTGGAGACCCTCGCCGCCGGATTCTTCCACCTCAGGGTTGATGGCGACCTCGGCCATCGACTGCACGCTGCCGGCATAGCCAAGGTCCTGGCGGAAGCCAAGCATCGATTCCATGCCTTCGTCGGAGTCGGGCGCAAAGTCCACACGGGCAAGCAGCTCGCGGCTGTTCTGCGGCGTGTCTTCGACTGTGGCCGAAAAGCGCTCGCCGGACTCGCCGAAGGCGCCGGCGGCGCCGGTGGCCATCAGATGCGCCTTGAGCCGCGGCGCAGAGCCCGTCCCGTCGGAGACGACTACGAGCGGACCATCCTCAAGCCAGCGCAGCAGCGGACGGTTCGCCGCCGAGCGCAGGGTCCACTGCCAGTCGTCGTCGGCAGCATTGGCAGCGCGCGGCTGCGCAGGCAGCCATTGCATCACTTCGTAGAGCGTGTTGAGCGTGAGATTCACGACCGTCCGGCCGCCGCGCAGGCGCAGGTTCTCGCGCAGCGAAGGCAGGAACGAATCGTTCATTGCCTTGAGCGAATAGCGGCCGGGAAAGATGGAAGCGATGATGAAGCGGCCCTGGCTGTCGGTGTAAGCGCTGGCGGCGACGCTCAGATCGGGGCGCAGCAACTGCACCAGAGCGCCGATCTGAGGAACTCCGGCCGAGTCGCGCACGACGCCTGCGACCGAGACTCGCCCGCTGCGGGCCGGCGCGGCAAACGCCGGCACGGAGCTCGCTACGAGCAGCACGGCCAATCCGGCG
>DATGLJ010000019.1:0-7876 GCA_035294185.1 Occallatibacter sp.
AGGTCTTCTATATCGGCCCGCATGCTCCCACGCTCAGCCCCGACGACGTGCAGCTTGTGCATCGTCTATGGCTGAACATGCGCCGCGATCCTTCGATGGCCGATCTGCACCACAGCGACATCATCGCCTACGCGCTGTCGCGGCTGGCCAGCCAGTATGCGCGCGAAAAAGCCGAGATCCTGCGCGACCTGCGCTGCGCCCGCCTGGCGGGGCCGGCGAAGCTGCATCTCGGCAGCCCGGATGCGAACGGCATTCAGCCCTCGCCGCGCGCGGTGCGCCAGACGCGGGATCAGTAAACCCGCGTTTCCCGAAGTGAGCCCGCGTTTCCCTCCAGGTTCCGATTTGGCACGCAGCCGGAATCCTTTTCTCTCTGCCTCACCTCATAGCCGCTGCTGTGCGATGAACTAAAAAGACAGGGTTCCGCAGGCCTTTCTCTTGCGATACGCGCTGCGTGCCGTGCGCGAGGGCGGCATTTGCCGGCTTTTGCGGCAGCGGAACAGCTGCACGGGGCGAAGGGAGTTGCGGTGATCCGGCAGGCTATATCGTGCGATATCTGCGGCGCTGAGAAAAAGCAGACCAACCACTGGTTCGTGGCCTACGAGCAGGCCGGGGAGCTGCGCGTGAGCGGATGGAGTTCGCGCAATCGCCTGAAGGCGGATGCAAAACACCTGTGCGGGCAGGCCTGCCTGCATAAGCTGGCCGACGACTTTATGGCGCGCGTCATTGGCGAGAAGGTGGCCGCGCGCTCGCAGGCCGCTGCCGAAGCAGCGGAACCGCCGCCCGTCGCGGCTGCGGAACGGCGCGCTTTGACGAATGCGCAGAGCCGTTCGGCCGTACGCATTCCTGCAGCCGTCGAGGAGTGTGAAGCCGAATCCTCTGCGCGGCTGATTGCTCCTGCGGAGGCGGCGATTCGGCCGATCGAGCCGAGGCAGCCCGCCAGGCCTGCGGCGGGCGTACTGCCTATGCCTGACCGCATCGCCGCTGCAGCTCAGGTTCCCCTGCCTGCCGAGCCGCCGCGCTATGCCAGCCGTCACTGGCGCGCAGAAGCCTGGGAGCGCGAGCGAGAACGCAGCCTGCGCTCTGCCGATTGCCGCCCGGAGCACGCGGCGCGGAGATTTTCGCAGGCATGAAGACGGCCGGGACCGATTGGAGGAGGCAACGATGTGGTTCGATTTATTTCCGGCATCCGCAGCCGTTTCGCCGCTGATCCTGACGGCGGCAGCCGCGCGCCGCGGCGCTATTTCTTCAGCATTGCCAGCAGCCCGGCCTCGTCGATCACCGGCACTTTCAGCTCGCGCGCCTTGTCGAGCTTCGAGCCGGCCTCTTCGCCGGCCACCACGTAGCTGGTCTTTTTGCTCACCGAGCCGGCCACCTTGCCGCCGGCGGCCTCGATCCGCTGCCTGGCTTCGTCGCGCGTAAGGTTGGGCAGCGTGCCAGTGAGCACGAAGGTCAGCCCGGCCAGTTCGGCGGAGCGCGGCTTCTTTTCGGCCGTCATCTCCACGCCCGCGGCCTTAAGCGCCTCGACCAGCGCGCGATTTGCGGGCCGTGCGAAGAAATCGACGATGGCTTCGGAGATGCGCGGTCCGACCTCCTCGACGCGCTCCAGCTCTTCGCGGCTGGCGGCCATGATGGCGTCGATCGATCCGAACTCCTGGGCCAGCAGCTCGGCCGTGCGCTCGCCTACAAAGCGGATGCCGAGGCCCATGAGCACGCGCGCCAGGCCGGCCTTCTTCGACCGCTCGATTTCGTCGAGCAGCGTGCGCGCCGATTTTTCCGCAAACCGGTCGAGACTGACCAACTGCTCCTCGGTGAGCGCGTAGAGATCGGCAACGCTCTTCACCAGTCCGCGCTCGATCAGCTGTGCGACGGCCGCTTCGCCCAGCCCTTCAATGTTCATTACCCCGCGCGAGCCGAAGTGAATCAGTGACTCGCGCAGCTTGGCCGGGCAGTCGGCGTTGACGCAGCGCCAGTCGGCCTCGCCCTCCTCGCGCACCACGGGATTACGGCACTCCGGACAGTCGGAAGGGAACGAAAACACGCGATTGCCGCGAGGGTGATCCGCGTCTTCGACAATCTCGGCTACCTTGGGAATCACGTCGCCGCCGCGCTCCACCTTTACCCAGTCGCCGATCTTCAGTCCCTTGCGCTCGATGAAGTCTGCGTTGTGCAGCGTGGCGCGGCTCACGGTTACGCCGCCCACAAAGACCGGCCGCAGCACGGCGGTGGGCGTAAGCTTGCCGCTGCGGCCCACGGTGATCATGATGTCCTCAAGCTGCGTAACGGCCTGCTGCGCGGTGAACTTGTAGGCGATGGCCCAGCGCGGCGCGCGGCCCGTGTAGCCGAGCCGCTGCTGCGTGGCGTGCGCGTCCACCTTGAAGACCACGCCGTCGATCTCGTAGCCGAGCGTGGTGCGCTGCTTTTCGGCCTGCTCAATGAACTGCATCATGCCTTCGACCGAGCGCATGCGTCCGCGGTGCGGGTTCACCCGGAAGCCGAGCGCGGTGAGCGCATCGAGCGTGGCCTCCTGCCCGCGCGGCCAGTACTCGCCGTTCACCAGCAGAAAGTACGCGTAGAAGACCAGCCGCCGATTGGCGACGATGGAGGGCTCGAGCGTGCGCAGCGTCCCGGCCGCGGCATTGCGCGGGTTGACGGCCGGCGGCAATCCTTCGCGCTCGCGCTCCTCATTCAGCCGCTCGAAGGCTTTCTCGGGCATTACGCACTCGCCGCGCACTTCAATATCGGGCGGCAGGTCCAGCTTTTTGAGTCTCGCGGCAGAAATTGACAGCGGCACGCTGCGGATGGTGCGCACGTTCGAGGTCACGTCTTCGCCGATCTGCCCATCGCCGCGCGTCAGACCCGCGGTCAGCAGCGCCCCGCCCGCTTCGTCGCGCGAGTAATGCAGCGCCAGGCTCAGCCCGTCGAGTTTGAGCTCGGCCGTGTACTCGACCGGAAGGCCGCCGGCGAGCTCGCGCACGCGCCGGTCCCAGTCGGCCAGCTCTTCTGCGGAGTATGCATTGTCGAGCGAGAGCATGGGCCGCGAGTGCCGCATCTTGCGGAACCCCTCGGCCGGCTTGCCGCCCACGCGCTGCGTCGGCGAATCGGGCGTAACAAGCTCCGGATGCGCCGCCTCCAGCCGCTTCAACTCGTTCATCAGCGCGTCATACTCGGCATCGGATATCTCCGGCTTATCCAGAACGTAATAAAGATGCTCGTGGCGGCGGATCTCGTCCCGCAGTTTTTCGATTCTGTGCGCCGGTTTCTCCGAGGCTGGCATGCTCATACGGATTGGATTATAGTGACAGGCCGCTGGATGCCGGCGCGGCTCGGCAAGGTTCAGAGCCGTTACCGGCGATCGGAACGCGGGGCTTTGCCCCGCGCAGCGGCATCAGTCTCTATCAGGCCCCGGAACTTCAGCATCGGTTCAATCGCCGGCTTGTGGCCGAGCCAGGTTTCGAACATCGTCTCCAGGTCTTCGGTATTGCCGCGCGAAAGCACCATCTGCCGGAAGCGGTCGCCATTGGCGCGGGTCATTCCGCCGTGGTCCTCGAACCACTGGAAGGCGTTGTCGTCGAGCATCTCCGTCCACAGATAAGCGTAGTAGCCGGCCTGGTAGCCGTTGGCCCAGATGTGCAGGAAGTAACTCGAACGGTAGCGCGGCGGAACGTAGCGGATCCAGAGATGCGCCTTTTCAAGCGACTCTTTTTCAAACGTGTCGGGGTTTTCGAGAGGCGCGCTTGCCGGCAGGGTATGCCAGGCGAGATCGAGCTGGGCTGCCGCCAGGATTTCGGTGAGCAGGTATCCCTGGTTGAATGTCTCGGCTTTTTTGATTTTCGCCGCCAGTTCAGCCGGCATGGGCTCGCCGGTCCTGTAATTCTTTGCATAATGCGCGAAGACAGCCGGATAACTGGCCCAGTGCTCGTTGAATTGAGACGGAAACTCGACGAAGTCGCGCGGGGTCTGCGTGCCGCTCAGGCTGGGGTACTTCGTATCGGCGAAGATGCCGTGCAGCGCGTGGCCGAACTCGTGGAACATCGTGGTTACGTCATCGAAGGTGAGCAGCGCCGGCTCGCCCGGGGCAGGCTTCTGAAAGTTGGCTACGTTGTAAACAATGGGCAACTGGCGCAGCAGCTTCGATTGCGTTGCGAGCGAGTCCATCCATGCGCCGCCGTTCTTGTTGTCCCGCTTGAAGTAGTCGCAGTAGAACAGCGCCAGCGGCTTGCCGTCCGCGTCAAAGACCTCGAAGACGCGCACATCCGGCTGATAGACGGGGATATCCCTGCGCTCCTTGAAGGTAATCCCGTAGAGCTGGTGCGCGGCATAGAAGACCCCGTTCCGGAGAACGCTGTTGAGTTCGAAGTACGCGCGCTCCTCGTTTTCGTTCAGGTCGTACCTGGCCTTGCGCACCTGCTCGGAGTAGAACTCCCAGTCCCAGGGCTCGAGCGAAAATCCTCCGTGCTGCCGATCGATGAGCGCCTGGATCTCGTTCGCTTCGCTCGCAGCCTTAGCTGTTGCGGCGGGAACCAGCGCGTCCACAAAATCGGCGGCCGCCTCCGGCGTCTTCGCCATCTGGTCGGTCAGCGTCCACGCAGCGTAATTCGGATAGCCCAGCAGCGCGGCCTTCTGCGCGCGCAACTGCGCCAGCCGGGCGATGATGGCGCGCGTGTCGTTGGCGTCGCCGCGCTCGGCGCGGTTCCATGAGTTCTCGAAGATAGCCTGCCGCGTAGCGCGATCGGCAAGGAAGGCCAGATCGGGCTGCTGCGTGGTGTTCTGCAGCGGAATCACCCATCCCTGCTGCCCGTGCTGCTTTGCATCCTGCGCGGCCGCGGCCAATTGCGCAGGATTCATGCCGGCCAGAGCCGAAGAATCGTTTGTCGAATAAGCTCCGGCCTTTGCTGCCGCCAGCAGCCTGGTCATGAAGGCGTTTTCGAGCGTTGCATCCTCTGCGTTCAGCTTTTTCAGCTTTTCCTTGTCGGCATCGGAAAGATTGGCCCCCGCTTTGACGAACTGCTGATAGTCGTACTCAACCAGCCGCAGGGACTCGGGGTCGAGGTGCAACGCATAACGCTTGTCATAGATGGTCTTGAGGCGCGCGAACAGCCTGGTGTTGAGATAAATCGCATCCTGCTCGGCCGAGTAGCGCGGCGCCTCGTACTCCTGTACCTTCTGCAGCTCATCGTTGGTGTTCGCGCTGGTTACGCAGTTGAAGACCTGCCACACGCGATTCAGGAGCTGGCCGGTTTTCTCGTAGGCTGCAACCGTGTTTTCGAAGGTGGGCGGCGCAGGATTGTCGGCGATTGCCTCGACTTCCCTGATCTGCTCCCTCATGCCTGCGTCGATTGCCGGCTGGTAATCCGAGTCCTTGATCTTGTCGAAGGGCGGCGCGTGAAAGGGCAGCGTGCTTTGCGTGTAGAAGGGATTGCCAGGCCCGAAAGCCTCGGCCGGCCGCTGCTGTTGCGCAGACTGCGCCAGCGCCGAAAATGAAGTCATCGCGAAAAAGGCAGTCCAAACGCGTGGGCGGAGAAAAATTTCTGCCGGCGAGGAGAAAATGCTCATGGCGTCGCGCGCTCCTTGAGTCGGTTTCTCCCATTCTAGTGGGGCGAATCGCGCCAGGTAGCGAAGAACGGCCGCGCAGGCTTCGGCCTCGCTGCACAGGTTCCGGGCAGAATGCGCTCGGAATGGCAGTATTTGCCGCGGCGCAGGCTCGATCTCGCGGCAGCGCGGCGATTACCCCTTGCGGACCTGCGCCGCAATCCGCCGCAGCTCAGCCAGCACGCGGCCGAGCGCGAGCGGCCGCGCGTCGCGGCTGCCCAGCGCGAAGTATACATCGCGGTAGAGATGGTAAAGCTGCTCGTATACCGCTGCCGCCTTCGGGTCCGGCTCAACAGTGCGGAACGGCAGGCACACCGCGTTCTGCGCTTCTTCGATCGACGTGAATGCGCCTGCGGCGAGCAGCGCAAAGATTCCCGAGCCAAGACTTGTCGGAATTCCTGCCGGCACCAGAACTGGCTTGTTCAGCACGTTGGCGTAGATGCGATTCAGCACCTCGTTTTTCTGCGGAATGCCGCCGGCGTTGATTACGCGGTCGATGCGCACGCCGTGCTCGGCCATGCGCTCGAGGATGATGCGCGTGTGGAAGGCTGTGCCTTCGATGGCTGCAAAGAGTTCGTCCTGCGCCGTGTGCACCAGGTTCCAGCCGAGCGTTACGCCTCCGAGTTCGGGGTTGACCAGCACTGTGCGGTCGCCGTTGTCCCAGCTTAGCCGCAGCAGCCCCGTTTGTCCGGCTTTGTATGCATCGAGGCCCTGAGAAAGCGCGGCGACGGTGGTGTTCGCGCGCCTGGCGATGGCGTCGAAGATGTCGCCTGTGGCCGAAAGCCCGGCTTCGATGCCGGTGTAGGCCGGATGCACGCTGCCGGGGACCACGCCACAGACGCCCGGAACAAGCTCCGCCTGGCGAGCCATGGCAATGATGCAGGTGGAAGTGCCGACAACATTCACCGCATCGCCCTCGCGAATGTGCGAGCCGATTGCGTCCCAGTGAGCGTCGAAGGCCCCCACGGGGATGGGAATGCCGGCGCGCAGGCCGAGCGCAGCGGCCCACTTTTCCGAGAGATGGCCGGCGAGGCGGTCGCTGGTGAGATATTCGCCGGCAAGTTTCGCGCGGATGCCGGCAAAGAGCGGATCGACGGCGACGAGAAAGCTCTCCGGCGGCAGACCACCCCACTTGGGGTTCCACATCCATTTGTGGCCCATGGCGCAGACGCTGCGCTTGAGGTGTTCAACGCGCGTTACGCCGCTCAGCGTGGCGGCCGCCATGTCGCAGTGCTCCAGCGCGGTGACAAATTTCGCTCGCTTGCCGGGATTGTGGCGCAGCCAGTGCAGCAGCTTGGCAAATCCCCACTCGTGCGAGTAGACGCCGCCGCACCAGCCGATGCCCTCGAATCCCAGCTCGTGCGCTTTGCGCGTGATCTCTTCGGCCTCGGCGAAGGCGCGGTGATCGCACCACAGGTAGTAGTCGTCGAGCGGCTCGAGATTCTCGCCGACAGGAATGACGCTCGATCCGGTCGTGTCGAGCGCGATGGCCGCCACCTGGTCGCCGCCGATTCCGGTGGCGGCCAGCGCCTGGCGCGTAGCCGCGGCCAGCGCATTCATCTGATCGGCATGCGATTGGGTTGCGTAATTCGGGTCGTCGCGCCGGCGTTGCAGCGGATATTCGGCGCTGGCCGTGCCGATGGGGCCTTGAACGCTGTCTACGAGTGTCACACGCACGCTGAGCGTGCCGAAATCGACGCCGGCAACGATGGGCATGAAAAAGAAATTCCTCCGGAAACCGGTTCTTGGACCGGAACCAGAGTACACCATGACAGCCGGGGCGGGCGTCTGTGGCGCATGCGGCGGCGGCGGCCGGTCATTTTTTTGCAGGCGCCGAAAAGCTCGACGGCAGCGGCGGCGGCGCGCCGTCCGGGCTGTTCTTCACCAGTATGGTGATGCGTCGATTCGAGGGATCGTAGGGATTGTCCTTGACGCGCAGCATCTGGTCGGCGTAGCCGCGCACCTGCGTCACCTGATCCCCGCGCACGCCGTCCTGCTGCAGGAGGCGCCGTGCGGCATTGGCGCGGTCGGCCGAAAGCTCCCAGTTGCTGTAACTCGAGCTGGCCGAGTAGCGGGCGGCGTCGGTGTGGCCTTCGAGAAGCAGTTTGTTGGGCAGCGTCCGTAGCTCTGTGGCCAGCAGCGCCAGCAGCTCCTGCCCGCTGGCACTCAACTGTGCGCTGCCGCTCTCGAAGAAGGTTCCATTTTTGCCTTCCACCAGTTCGATGCGCAGGCCTTCGGGCGTGATGGTGATCTCGATCTGATCGGAGAGTTTCTGCAGCTCCTTCTT